>JAUWXF010000101.1 GCA_030616475.1 Desulfobacterales bacterium | reverse complement strand
TTTTAACAGTCTGCCTTAATACTGCGAACATTTCAACAAAAATATTTTATCAGTAATGATAGTAAAAGATAATTTGAAAACACTTTTCCCTATCCGTTATAGAAAACGGTTAATAAGAAGATAAATATTAGTAGACGTCACAGAAGATATACTACTCTCTTTTAGTTCTGAACGGTTTGCCGACTCCGCCATAGCAGCTGCGACGGCTGGATTGGAATCGTAAATTCAGTTCTCCTTTTCGTATCAGTTCTTTGACAAATTTAACACTTGGCAGCTTCTCCATCGCCTTGCGGATTCTATCTTGAGAAGGATGGATGTATGGTTCGGTACTGCGCGCTGACAAATGCCCGAGAATACTCTGGATGATCAGGATATCAACGTCTTTATCGTTAAGGTGAGAAGCCATACTGTGCCGCAGGGTATGGCAGGTAACGTTAAAGGGCGCATGGAAGTCGGTTTGAAGCAGTATTTTTTTCAGATTATCTTCCATTTAAGCAGTTGTGGGCCTTTTACTTTGACCGGGTCCGTTTCAAGCTCATTTTTAGCAAAACTACAGAAGGCCTTGACACTGATGGTATCTTCGATATTCAAAGCGATCAGCGTACTGGTTCGCAGGCCCAGCATGCCCAAAAGCATGATGATGATGAGGTTTCTCAGTGCCAAAACATCCTGAGTCTTTCGACTGAAATGATGGATCAGGCGATTGTATTCATCGATTGTTAGAAACTGCGGCACCGTCTTTTCAATTTTCGGATACGGTAGCTTGAGGGCGATATTTTTCGGCACATGCCGATGGAGTGTCAGAAAGTGGTAAAATTGTCTGAGCGTCCAGACACGGGACTTTCTTACGTGTATTGAGGGCGCTTTGTAGTCGGCTACAAAATCGACCAGATGCCGGTAGGTGATCTTTTTAAGAAACCGGATTCTTTGAGATTTGCGGCATTCGCCTTGAGAACATCACAGGTAGGCTTCTAATTCATTCAGCCGAGCGCTGAGTGCTTCAATGGAGCGGTTGGAAAAATCTGCCAGTTGGCAATATTCCAGAAACTGGCTGATATAACGATGAAGCATGATGACGTCCCCTTTCTGACCATTGGATCATGCTTCATCATTAAACGCCTATTAATACAATGCAAATTGCGCTAACTGCGGGGTTTGTTGGTTAGAAACCATATTCTGGAGTAAAGAATTCGAAGGAGGATCGTAATCTGATGAGCGCAAAAGAACGGGGCCAATATTCGGCAGCATCATCAGCCCTTGGTTATTTGTACCAAGTGCGATATGCACTGCTTGAATCGCTTCGGCGCTTGCGCAAAGGACAGGAGTTCATCGTTTCCATTGAAACACTAGACGATGTTGTGTTTGAGAAAGATGGCGATGCGCCAGAACTGCTTCAGACTAAACATCACTTGAATAGGCCCGCCGATCTAACGGACAGTTCGCCCGATTTATGGAAGACGCTCCGGATTTGGTGCGAGGCCATTGGGGCCGATGGCTTTCCCCAAGGAACCCTTTACTTACTGATTACTACGGCCCAAACGACCGACGGCCAGGCTGCCCACTATTTGAAGCCTGGTGACTCCCGAAGCCCCGACACAGCGATGGAACGGCTAAACTCGACTGCAGATTCCTCCACAAGCCAAGCAAACGCTAAAGCATATCAAGCATATCGGTCATTGAACCAAGATCAGAGGAAGAGGTTACTGCAAAACGTCTTCGTGGTTGACGCAGCACCAACCATTTCCGATCTCGATACTGAACTCAAAGAAGTGGCCTATGGTTTTGCTGCAAAGAAGTTTCTTGAATCATTTCTGCAACGACTCGAAGGATGGTGGTATCGCCGCGCAATCCAACATCTGGTAAACGACGAAGCTAAGCCGATTTTGAGCGAGGAGCTTGACTCCGAAACCGCCTCCTTGCGCGAGCAATTTAAGGAAGAGAGCTTGCCAATAGACGACGACATTATGAGCGCAACCGTCGACGCCTCTGGCTATCAGGATCGCATTTTCGTTCATCAATTACGACTCATCGAGATAGGGAACGGACGTATTTTTCACGCGATCCGAAACTTTTTCAGAGCCTTCGAGCACAGATCACGTTGGATACGCGAAGATCTGATTCTGATAGGAGATTTGGAACGTTACGAAGATCGGCTTGTCGAAGAGTGGGACATTCTTTTTCATCAAAGACGAGATGAACTTGGTGAGGAGGCAAGTGAAGAATCTAAAAAGATAGTTGCCCAAACACTCTACAAGTGGGTTGAGACCGCTACTCACCCACAGATTAAGCCGGGGGTTCCTGAACCATCAATTTCACGCGGCACCTACCAGATGCTTTCTGATTCCCAGCGCGTGGGCTGGCATTTGGAGTTTAAGGAGCGGCTTCGTCAGCTGCTTGAAAACCAGGAGAGCGCATCATGAAAACGTGGACGGCCCGCCCAAAAGAAGAGGCGTATCTTCTAAATCCAGCCTTCTGCTGCACCACATTGGCGGCGGCGATTTGGGGCTACGCCAGCGTAAGGGAGGAAGGTGTGCCTTTTCCCCTTGCTTTTATGTTTCTTCCGATTGTCTTGCATAAGCCCACCCGTGATAGGCTTCCGCCAAATACGCGTACGTCCATGGCGGCATGGTTGCAAGAGAACTCGGACGCACGGGTCCTTTTTTACGAACGGCTGGTGTCGCTCAAACCACATACGAAAGAAGCTCTCCATTTCGGCATGTTAGTTGATTGGGTAGTACCGCGAAACGGTGGCCTCCTTGAAACAGCGCTGAGTGATTCAGATGTCAACCGCGCTATTCGGCGACTTGCTGATGAAGCACGTGAGTGCGTGCTGCGTGCCCGATTCCTGGGGAAATGGTTCGCGTCTGCAGGAGCCACGCATACCGTCATGGCATTTTGGGGGGTCCGCCCATGAGTTTTCAGATTCTTGACATCGTTTTGTATGGATTCAATCAAGAAAAACGTGTCCTGTCGTTTAACCCCGGACGCCTCAATATTATTACGGGTGCCTCGAAGACGGGAAAGACGGCCCTTATCGAGATTATGGACTACTGCCTTGGTTCTTCGGAATGCGGTATACCCGAAGGCATAATTCGCCAGGCCGTCGAATGGGTCGGTATTCGCCTTCAAGTTAAGGAGGGACATGTATTCATCGCGCGGCGCCTACCGTCCAGGGGTCAAGCTTCGTCGTCCGACGTATTCTACACGGTTGGCCAGACTGTAACCCTTCCCGAGTATTCAGTTCTGGGTCAAACAACGAATCCCAAAGCACTAGAAGGGCTTTTGACCGCACACGCGGGCATATCGCTAAATGTACATGAACCACCGCCTGGGCAGACTAGGAAACCACTCACAGCGAACATTAGCCATGCTCTTTTTTACTGTTTCCAGCAGCAAAGCGAAGTCATTAGCAACAGACACCTTTTTCACAAGCAAAGCGAGCAGTGGATTCCCCAAGCCATCAAAGACACAATGCCATATTTTCTCGGCGCAGTGGATGATGAGCATGTTGCGAAGTTGGCTGCGTTACGTAGGCTACGCCAAGCGCTTCGCAGTTTGGAACGGAAATTGGCAGAACATGAATCTGTGCGTGGTCGTGGAATCTCTCGTGCCCAAGCGTTGCTTTCCGAGGCTGTTGATATCGGCCTGCGGCCATCCGGAACGGTATCGGAGGAGTGGGAGGAGTGCGTCGCCCTCTTGAAAGACATTACTTCTAGTCCCTTGCCCGATGAGGAAGAAGAGATTGCCGACGAAGGCGATGAGTATGAACGGCTGCAAGAAGAACGACAGCAGCTCACGCATGAACTCCACCGAATCAAGGAACAGCTACTGGCCGCGCATGCACTGTCTTCAGACCGACAAGGTTACTCTCGTGAAGGGGAAGCTCAACTGGCCCGTTTGCGCAGCATGCATTTATTCGATGAACAGAGCAGTGGGAAGCATAGCACGTGCCCGCTTTGTCAGTCGCAACTAGCCGAGAACCAGATTCCACCGATAATTTCTGAAATGCGGGAATCTATTGCTGAGTTAGAAATGCAAATACGTTCCGTGGAAGAACGTTCCCCGCAAATGCAACAGGTAATACGCACGCTGGAAGGGCGCATTGAAGAAGCGAAACGCAAGCTACGAGAGAACCGAGAAGCTCTGGAAGCACTGCGAGCATCCAACCAAAGGCTTCAATCATTGCGAGATCGAGCTGCTAGAAGAGCACACGTTCTCGGTAGAATAGGGCTTTATCTTGAAAGTCTTCCGCAACTTGAAGACGCGAGTGAGCTGAAGCGTGAAATTGCGGAACTACATGATCAGATAGAACGACTGGAAGAGGATCTGAGCGACGAGGTAGTACAGGATCGTATTCAATCTTTCCTCTCGAACCTCGCCCGTGATATGAGCGAATGGGCTCGCGAATTGAATTTGGAGCATTCAGAGCACCCGCTCCGCCTCGACTTAAAACGACTAACGGTTGTAGCGGATGGTGACGACGGACCGATACCTATGGAGCGCATGGGAAGCGGTGCGAATTGGGTAGGGTATCATTTAATCGCGCATTTCGCGCTTCACAAATGGTACGTCGAACACAACAGACCAGTGCCAAGATTCCTATTCATCGACCAGCCATCACAGGTTTACTTCCCGGAAGATCGTGACTGGGAACAAAGCGCTGAGGATGCGCATGGTGAGGACTGGCAAGCCGTGAAGCGGATGTATCAACTGGCGTTGAAGCTCGTTGAGCAATTATCCCCCTCATTCCAGATAATCATGACCGACCACGCGAATATCAATGAGACGTGGTTCCAGGATAGCATCGTAGAGCGGTGGCGAGAAGGTCGAAAGCTTGTTCCTACGGAATGGGCAGAAAGATAGTTGTGGCTATAATGGTTTCTAACAAATCTTTCCACCTGACATTTTTCCGGTACGCTCCAAAAGGCAGGTGAACTCAAAGTTAAGTGTTTTTGACAAAGATGGATATTTCAGAGATATTCCCCCAGCCAGGACACATTCAAAGAATCTTCTGTGATGCTTGCGGAAGTCACATGGATCTTGTTTTCTCTTCTTTTAGTGAAGAAGTAACAGGGGTCCACATTCATATTGAAAACTTACCTTTTTTACGATGTGAAAAGTGTAACATCGATTATTTGCCAGAAGATTCGCGTTTCGCAATTATTTACATCCATGAGCAAGCTATAAAGCATAAAGAGAATCATGCGAATGTAAATCGCAGGAAAACAAACCAAAATTTCGGATATACCGACGTTCCTTTTCTTTATGACTCTGATGACTATAAGTACATTCCTGGGTTACAACGACCCCATAGTGAAGGGTTTTTAACACCAGTTTTTTTCAACAGGGAAGTTCTTGTAAAATATGATGCCTCTCCAGTCTATAGACTGAGCTTTGCGTCCAGGACCTACGGCGAAATTCGCCGCGGTGACGACTACTCTATTTCTTTTGGCATAAATAAGAATGGAAAAGTTTTGATGTGGCTGGGCGATATAGCAACATTGCCCGAACGCGAACAATACTATCTTCGATCGGAAAACGTCGAGTCCGATCATTCGATTGGTTGTGAGTTCTATGATGGCCAAATAGAATGCATTTTTACGGATAGGACACCGGAAGACAAACTTTTTCAATTTAGATCTAATTTTATAGAATCATGTTTCAAAAAATTTGGAGTGAAAATAGCTCACATAGACAAAGAAGTTCTTAAAATAGCGTTGGAGTTTAACCCGCCCGTGGTCGACTCGGAAAAGGAGCGACGACATATTGCTGATGCGTTAAACAAGATATACATTGAGTCTTTTGATGTTGGGGCTTTAGGTGATGTTCTTGAAACACTGGGTGAGAGCCCGAAAAATTTGGGTAGCCTGAAAAGACTTCAGAGGATTCTTGAACTTACTTTCCCAGACAGGGAAATAAGCACCGTGATGGCCCCTTTATTTGTTTTGTATGACCTTCGTGTTTCGTATTCCCATCTTGGATCAGACCCTGGAACCGACAAAAAATTACAGTCTATACAAGAGAGGCTTAACTTATCTGGTCGTTTTAGTTTCTTCACAGTCTACAAGAAGATAGTACAAGAACTTTCCAACTGTTTTAATGCTATTGACGCTTTATTCAAAAAGAACACTTAACCAGGCAAATGCAGTCGACTCGTAAACTCGCGTCTGATTTGCGACGTTAGGCACAAGGAAGAATTGGATATTCATGAGATTACAGTTTCTTGGAGACTTACGAGATGCATATAAATGGGACTTGCTTCATTGGATCTGTACTGAGAGCAATCCGCCTTTCAGTCAGTTAACCATCATTCCAATGCTCAATCCTGACGATCCAGATTCAACTCATGGACAGACATCACCAGAAAGCTTTAACTGTCGACCTGCCGTCCTCCGTTTTTTACATTCACTACGCGAAGAACCTCGACAGATAGAACGACTGAAAGACCTTGGAAACCTCGGTGGTCTTGATGCGTTTGACGTTCGCCTCTACAACCCAAACCGGTTTATCAGCTCTGACTGGAATCGTGCTCACTATTGGGATGGATTGAAAAGAATTCTTCTTCAGAACCCCCTCGTTTTCGTTGACCCTGATACTGGTTTCGAGACTAAGACACAAGCGGGGGAGAAGCACCTTCGCTTCGGTGAAACTCTTTATTTGCTTAATCAGTTGGATGACCGAAGCTGTCTCGCCATTTTCCAATATCGTCCTCAGGGGCAGTCTTGGCAAGATGTTTTTAACCGTATTTCATCTGGAGCCAGTCAGGGCTTCTTCAGGGCTATGATTTGTGGGAACACAGCGCTTGTAATGCTTGCAAAATATGAAGCTGTAAAGAGGCGGGTCAATCAATCTCTTACAGACTATAGTAATTTACACGCTGAGGTTAAAAAATTACCATAAACAATGCCTAACATCGGGCTGGACAAGGATGCGCGGAAAAAGCGCCCGCGCACCTGTCAGCCCGGGCGAACCCCGCGGTGAGTTGCAAAGTTAGGCGCAATTAGAACGGCGTTTTATGATAAAACATGACGAGAAGAAGTTATTTTTTAACAGTCTGCCTTAATACTGGGGCGGTATTGGGGACGTTCTCAACATTTAAACTTTGGGTTGCTATTAGGGACCTATTAGGGGACCTTGCTTTATATTGCTGATGATTGATAACTTTAAATGTTGAGAACGTCCCTTATATCGTCTTATATCGTCCTATCGTCCTTATATTTCTTTTGTTGAGAACGTCCCTTATATTTCTTATATTTCCCTTATATTTCCCCTCGGATTCTCAAATCCCTCCCTTCGACGATTACCCATGTACCGATACCGTATATCCAGAGGCCTTTTAGAGCTGCTCATTCCAGAACAGAGGCTGGGATTAAAACGGACCGGTTTGTTCCAAAACAGCTAAAATAGACTCAATCCCACACAATTTCAGTCCCTTGAACAGATCCAGCTCCACCACCCCGGCATTCTCATAAGCCCGCCTGCCATTGCAAGGGACTAATAGGGGACGTCCATCGGATTATAGGTTTACAACTCAGTAGATTTATGTTACGAAAATCTTATGCCACGAAAAGCCCGCATAGACGCCCCCGGTGCCCTTCATCATATTATTGTCAGGGGCATAGAGCGCCGCAAGATATTTTATGATGACAAAGACCGCAATAATTTAATAAAGCGGCTGGATGCTGTATTAACCAATACCCAAACCGCCTGCTTTGCATGGGCTTTTTTACCGAATCATGCACATTTGTTGTTACGTACCGGAACGGCACCCATTGCCACCACGATGCGGCGGCTCTTGACAGGATACGCGGTGAGCTTCAATCGCCGGCATCGTCGCCATGGACAGCTTTTTCAAAACCGGTATAAATCCATCTTGTGCCAGGAGGATACATATTTATTGGAACTGGTGCGCTATATTCACCTAAACCCACTAAGGGCCGGGCTTGTCACAGATCTAAAACAATTGGATAAGTACCCGTATTGCGGCCACAGCGTTTTGATGGGCAAAAGGAAAAACAGCTGGCAGGATGTAGATTACGTTTTAAGGGTTTATGCCAGCAAGCGTGCAGGCGCTCGTCGACGTTACCGGGAGTTCGTCAAAAAGGGAATCGCTGAAGGCAGAAGAACTGACTTGGTGGGTGGCGGTTTGATCAGAAGTGCCGGTGGTTGGTCGATGGTCAAAGCTTTGAGAAAGGCTTCTGCCCGGATGAAGGGTGATGAGCGCATCTTAGGTGATGGGGACTTTGTTGAAAAGGTATTAAATGGAGCTGAGGAAAAATTAGAGCGCAAATACAAGTTTGAAGCAGAGGGGTATGATTTTGACTGGGTGGTGAGGCATGTGGCTCAGCTATTGGGTATGGAGCCACCGGATGTTTTAGCCCGTGGAAAATACAGGCAGACGGTAAAAGCCCGTAGTTTGGCGTGTTACTGGAGCCACCGGGAGTTGGGAATGACAACCGTGGAGCTGGCCAAAAAACTCAAGTTATCCCAGCCCACGGTAAGCGAATCGGTTGTGCGAGGTCAAAAAATAGTCGCAGAGGAAGGGTTAAGTCTATTGGAGAAAATAAAGCTATAATCCAATGGACGTCCCCCAACCGCCCCTGGAACAACCGAGCGTCGCGTAGCTACGTTCACGTCAAAAACGGATTTGAGTTTAGGTATGTTCCTGACATCATGACTTTTGCAAAACTATAGATCCTGGCAAGCTGTACGCAACAAAGGCTGGGTTTTCTAGCGAGTTCAGTTACTTAGGTACTATTAACTCTATCGAATGATAGAGGCCTTGTCAAGGCCTGGTTTCGGGGAAGCCAACCTTATCACCTCCTTTCCGGGGCTGTGAGAGCCATGGGAGGGCTCCCTCCCATGGCAGCGTGTTAGAGTGCAGCCGTTCTTTTCATCACCCGTTACAATAAGTGCTGTATAATGTTATCGACTGATAAATATTGACAGGAGCTACTTTTTCTTGACAAGAATCGATGTATGATGCTATTGACTGATAAATATTGACAGGAGCTACTTTTTCTTGACAAGAATCGATGTATGATGCTATTGACTGATAAACATCGACAGGAGCTACTTTTTCTTGACAAGAATCGATGTATGATGCTATTGACTGATAAACATCGACAAGAGCCCCACCATGACGAATTGGTTAACTTTGGAAGAAACGGCGCAGTATCTCAAGATGGGGAAATCAACCCTTTACGGCTTCGCCCGGAAAGGGAAGATTCCAGCCCACAAAGTGGGGCGGGCATGGCGGTTCGATCCCGATGAGTTGGATGATTGGCTAAAGTCGGATAAGCACAGTAATCAACACCACAAAAAAGTTGAAAAAAGACCCAAAACAGGGTAGACGAGTTCAACGTCGCAGTCTTGAACAAAGCTTGAGAATACCATTCCCCAGAATCGTCATGACGATTCTGTTGGCATTCGATTGTAATCAGACTGACTCAGAGTAAGGAGGTTTTAGAGGAATCTTTTTTCCGCTAGTCTGGATTCAATAGGCTGAAAAGGCAGCCCCAAAAAGAAGGGAGGATGATTCTATGTTAACAGAATTAGAGCAGTTACAGGAAGATCCAAAACTTCGGGTTCTCGATCCAGATCTACCAATTCTTGCATCTGAAGCTGCGATTGACATTGAGAACATACTGTCAAATGGGCCTGTGGATCTTACGGCCATTCACCGCTTGGCGGAGAGATTAAATAACTCCATCGAAGCGGGCATTGCGGGTGGTGCTCCACGCTCGTTGATGGATCCAGCCACTTTGTCTGTGCTCAGCGAAGCAATGTTGCAGAGTGGCGGAGGATTTACTTCGCACAGCGTTGCGGATTTGCTAAGCGAAGCGTTCAGGATAGCTGGGGAACTCTCTAGGGGTGACCCTGGAAGCAATCGCTCTTCCCTTGAGCAGGCTCGAGATTTCTGTGTAGCGCTGTCAAGGGCGGCTATGGCCTACCACAGGTCTATTCGTGACCTTTCTCCGTCGCATCCGTTTCGGAGATAAAGGTGCCTACGATAGATTACACAACGAACCGAATTAACGCACTCCTCAACGAGATCGATCAACTGAAGCAATCCGAATTTCCTTACGCCCATCCACGCGATGCTTTGGATCTCTTGGAGAAAAGATTCAGGCACCATCTAAACCTCTTACAAAGAATACCTTCGACTGCACCAGCCAGTGTCATTCATAATCAATGTAGTGTATCCTTGTACGATCTCCACATCTTCACTCCCATTCTTGGCTTCATACTCCGCTCCACTAACGTGCGAAACGCATTCGAGGTATACGATCCTCTTCTGCGACTTGCTCGAACTATACTTGTAGCAGATACGAAATTAATCCTCTCATCCGAATGGGAGTATTCTCCGTATGTCTACCGTTCGATGACACATATGCGCGGTTTTGTCCTCATCGGATTACCAGCTCCGGAATCATCGAATCCGCTGCTGATTCCTTTAGCTGGACACGAACTTGGCCATTCAGCCTGGGAGACTTGGCGCCTTTCCTCCGGTTTCGAGCTAGGAATCGAGAATGCGGTTCTGAAAGAAATAACCACCAAGCGGTGGAAAGATTACCACGCGCTATATCCTCAATATACAAAGGCAGACCTCAGTCGTGACCATCTGTTTACTCCACTCACTTGGATGCCTGCATATACCTGGGCCTTATTGCAGATAGAAGAGATATTCTGTGACTTTTTTGGTTTACGACTCTTTTCGGAGTCATACCTACATGCATTTGAATATCTGATCTCTCCAGGCACACCAGGACAGCGTTCTGTGCGATACCCTAACATCACGAGTCGTGTATCACATCTAACGAAGGCTGCTCAGGAAATGAAAGTCGTTATCTCACCACAATTTGAATCCAGTTTTATGCCTGAAACCGAACCACCAGAACCTTCCACGAAGCTCCTTGTGTCGATTGCTGACACTGTGTCAACTTCCCTTGTTCCTGACCTGATAGAACTAGCAAAGAAATTCGCAACCGATCGTTCTGTTCCTGAACGGGACGAAGAGGAAGTGTCAAAAATCAGCGACGAGATCCGACACAGAGTCGCACCGACTTCAAGCTCTCAGTCACTTACCGACATATTAAATGCCGGTTGGGAGTGCTTTCTGGATAAAGAGCTTTGGAAAGAAGTTAAACAGATTGGACATGAGAACAGGTATAGAGTCCTCCAGGATATAATTCTCAAAAGCATGGAGGTTTCGGAAGTCCAAGAACGAGTGAGGGAATGACTATGATCCTTAAGTCTGATCAGATCGCACGTGAATTGGAGAAACCTGTAAATCCTGACGATCCACTAATCATCTCACCAGAGCCTGATTTGGCCAAACTTCGGAAGTCGGGGGCTGCTTCCGTAGATGTACGTCTAGCCCGAGTTTCCTACTTACAGGCTCACAACCCACAAATTTACAGACAAACCTGCTAATTGCAAGCTGTTTTCCCCTTAAATAATAAAGAGTTACACAAGTTGCGTGACAAATATTGCCAACAT
>JAUWXF010000191.1 GCA_030616475.1 Desulfobacterales bacterium | reverse complement strand
GCCCATGTAGTCCAGGTCTGGGCCAGGGATTTCGGATTTCGATATTCGAATTTTAATTGCATATGAATACAAAACCTTACGTCACATAGACAATCTTTTGTCGATGTTGCGGCACTAAGCGCCTAAAAGACCATCTTCATAAGCTAAGATCTCAATAGACTCAACAAGCACAATAACCATAACACTTCATTATAACTGGTCAATGCCCCTTGTCAAGGTAATTCTCGTGCATTTCATACATCTCATATTGCTCGAGATGAAAATGTGAATCAGGCCGAACAACAATCTTTTTGTTCAGGGCCGTTTCAAGGGAATCTATTAGGGAACTCTCCTCCCCCAGAAGCAGCTCGGCAATATCGGGGTGTACCTTCAGCGTGATGCACGGAGCCAGCATCTCGCCAGACTCCCGGCGCATATCCCGATAGATATTGTAGCAAACTGTGCGCCTCGACTTGAGATACCCTTCGCCCTCACAGTAAAAGCATGGTTCACAGAGCATGCGGTTGAGTGTCTCACGGGTGCGCTTTCGCGTCATTTCGATGAGTCCAAACTCAGACACAGGAAGCACATGTGTCTTGCTCCGATCTTTCTTGAGGGCCTCCTCCAGCGCATTGAATACCCTCTCTCGATTCGATTTTTTCTCCATGTCGATAAAGTCAATAATGATCAGCCCGCCGATATCCCGGAGTCTGATCTGATAGGCAATCTCCTTGAGCGCTTCGAGGTTCGTCTTGAGGATGGTCTCCTCTAGATTTTGTCTTCCCACGTACCGGCCGGTATTGACATCAATTGCCACCAAGGCTTCAGTATGCTCGATGACAATATATCCTCCGGATTTGAGCCAGACCTTCTTCTTGAGAGCACGGGATATTTCCGATTCGAGGTTGTAAGCATCAAAAATAGGCTCGCTGTCCTCATACAGTTCGACGGATGCTTTAAGCCTTGGCATGAATGTATCTAAGAACTTCAAGATTTCCTCGTATGCCCACTTGGAATCAATGACGAGCTTGTCAACTTCATGAGTAAAGAGATCCCGGACCGCCCGGAGGGTCACATTTAGTTCTTTGTGCAACAGACTCGGCACCGGGGCGTTGGCACCCTTTTTTTGAATGTCCAGCCATAGGGACACGAGAAAGTTCGTTTCATTGGCAAGTTTCTCCCTGTTGACCCCTTCACTGACCGTCCTTGCTATGACACCGTAATTTTCAGGACGGAGGTCTGTTAAGACCTCCTTTAGCCGTCTTCGCTCATTTTCATCTTCTATACGCCGAGAAACGCCAATGTGATTTGTGGTAGGCATGAGGACCAGAAAACGACCCGGCAGTGATACCCTGCTTGTGATCCTGGCTCCTTTGTTTCCAATAGGGGCCTTGGACACCTGGACTACAATTTCTTGTCCCTCATGAAGGAGATCTTCAATCATGAACTCTTGGTCCAGGTTACGGGGGCGCTTCTCCGTGTCAAGGTCGGTGAGACCATTTTCGCTCTCATCGGGGAGTAACTGCATGAGATACTCATACTCCCGGTAATGGTTCACCACGTCCGCCACATGGATGAAAGCGGCCTGCTCAAGGCCTATATCAACAAAGGCTGCCTGCATCCCGGGAAGCACACGCACTGTCCGTCCTCTGTAAATGTTGCCTGCAATGTCAGACTCCTTGGGTCTTTCAATGAAGAGTTCCCGGGGGTTGCCGTTTTCTACAAAGGCCACTCGGGTTTCGTGGTCCGTAACATTGATGATTAACTCTTTAGACATATCGTGAAATTAGGGGCTTCGCCCCAATTTGGAGTGTTGGAGCAATGGAGTACTGGAGTGTTGTAGAAATCCTGACAGGTATGTTTAGCACATCAAGCCAGAGAATTCAAATTTTTGTTGACCCAGGCCGTCTATTCGGATGGTATGGTGTTTTGTAACCGTTCACGGGTTCAGGGTTAACATTGAAGATTGAAGATTGAACAACGAAAAAACAATCGACAATCGACAATCGTAAATCGACAATCAAAAGACGGTGAACTCTGAACCTGTGAACGCCTACGGTGTTTTTTTAGCGAAGCCCACTTAACGGGGTTAGGTCAAATCCGCAATCCGCAATCTAAAATCCGCAATACTATGGGACCGGGCCTTTTTGCAGGGGTGGGCCTGACCTCCCTGGCCACACTCATGCTTCAGGTCTCCTTGACGCGTCTATTCTCCGTGGCGCTCTGGCATCATTTTGCCTTTATGGTGGTGAGCATTGCCTTCCTCGGTTTCGGTGCAAGCGGCACGTTCTTGATGATGGTGCCCAGGATCAAAACCTTTTCCTTCCGCCGGACCCTGGCATGCCTGGCGCTTGGTTTTTCCGTGGCCACACTCGGTGCTTACTGGTGCTCAAACATGATCCCCTTTGACCCGGCCCGCATTATCTGGGACCGCTATCAGTGGATCTATCTGCTGGGCTATTATGGTGTGTTTGCAGTCCCGTTCTTCTTCTCAGGCCTTATTCTGGCACTGGTTTACACCCACCAGGCAGAGAGGGTAGGCCGCTTGTACGCCTGGGACCTGGCAGGCGCAGCCCTTGGATGCATGGGAATATTCTGGGTCTACTCCCTTGCCGGGGGGCCGGGGGCCATTTTGACTGTTTGCCTCCTGGCCGGCCTTGCCTCTCTGGCCTTCAGCCCCAGTGGATGGCAATTGAACCTTGTGCGGGGGATCTGGATGGGAATACTTTGCCTGATTATGGTTACAAAACCCGGGTTTGTGAGTGTCAATATTTCTCCTTACAAGGCTTTGATGGTGGCCCTGAGGTACCCGGACGCCCGCCTCCTTGAGACCCGGTGGCACGCGGCTGGCAGGCTTGACATAATTGAAAGCGGGGCCGTCCGGTTTGCACCAGGCCTCAGCCTAGAGTTCCGGGGAAGCCTGCCCCAACAGTTGGGCCTGTGTCTTGACGCAGGAAGGTTGAATGCGGTCACCCGCTTCAAAGGCAACATGGACGACATAACCTTTGCTGAATTTCTCCCTGCCTCTTTGCCGTATGTGGTCAGGGAACCCGACAACGTGCTCATCATGGAACCGATGGGGGGGCTTGACATCCTCACAGCTCGCTACAGTGGCGCAACAAACATCGTGACGACGCATTCCAGCCCGCTTGTCCTCAGAGCAATGAAGACCTCCCTTGAGGCGTTCAGTGGCAATCTGTATGAGGATAACGTCATATCAATCGAAGAACAGGCCAGGAGCTCTCTACGCCGGGGCATGATGGCCTTTGACGTGATCCAGCTCCCGCTGACTGACAGCCTGGGGGCCGTCTCGTCAGGCCTGTACGGCCTGTCTGAGGACTATACCCTGACGGTTGAGGCATTTCAGACTTATATCCGTGCTCTGAAGCCCGACGGGTTGCTAACGGTAACCGTGTACCTGCTCCCACCACCCCGACATGAAATAAGGCTGGTGGCCCTGGCGTGTGCAGCCCTTGAGGACATGGGTGTCGGACATCCTGAAAGGCACCTTGCTGCAATCAGGAGCTGGGGGGCCTTCACCCTGTTGGTAAAGAAAAGCCCTTTTGAACCCAAAGAGATCGACCGGATAAAAGACTTTTGCAGCCGGCTGCGTTTCGATCTGGTCCACTATCCGAACATGACTAGAGCAGAGGCCAATGTATACAACCGTTTTCCAGGCCCCATCTATCATGACATTGTTCAAAAGGTCCTAAGCCCGCGCGACAGGCAGACTTTCTACAAGGAATACCTCTTTGACGTGCGGCCTGTCACAGATGACAGGCCTTTCTTTTATCACAACTTCAGGATGGACAAGGTTGCTCCATTGTACCGCGCGGTGGGCAACAAGTGGCAGTTGTTTCTGGAGGGAGGATACCTGGTCCATCTTATCTTCTTTCAGGCACTTGTGATCAGCCTTGTTTTGATAGCGCTTCCATTGAAAAAGACCGGCGTGCCGTCTTCTTCCTGGTTTCTGGCCTATTTTGGCCTCATCGGCATTGCCTTTATGCTTACAGAAATCTGCCTGATCCAGCGTTTTATCCTATTTCTGGCAAGGCCAGTCTACGCCTTTTCAGTGGTTCTCTTTTCTGTGCTGTTTGCCTCAGCTCTCGGAAGCTATTATTCCAGGAGGCTAACAGTCACCCCCACCCCGAACGCTAAAGTCTTGGTGAAGAAGTGTATGGGCAGGCTCCCGGTTCTGGTCATAACCCCAATACTGCTCATTGCGTACGCCTTCTGCCTGGGCAAGGTGTTGAGTCTTGCCATAGCGTGGCCCCTTTGGATGCGCTATGGGGTGGCCTTTTTAGCAATCTTACCTTTAGGGTTCATGATGGGCATGTTTTTTCCCACGGGTGTACGAACCTTGAGCCTGTGCTTTAAGGGTGCGATTCCGTGGGCCTGGTGTGTGAATGGCTCTACTTCGGTGATAGGTTCGGTGCTGGCAGTCGTGATAGCTCTAAGCTGTGGCTTCAAGACAGTCTTATTGCTGGCAGCCGTTGCATACAGCCTTGCCCTTGTGATGTTAGTCTTCCAGAATCTTTCCTACCATCGGCACAAACACGACCCCCAGTAAGTGTTCTACCTCATTGCCTTTCGGGGTCTTGGTGATCTTGGTGAGCGTTTGATAGTACGTGGTGCTCCCCAGGGGGATGAGAAGACGGCCGCCCATCTTTAGTTGCTCCATGAGCAGAGGAGGGACATGGTTAGCGGCTGCGGTAATCATGATGGCGTCAAATGGTGCATATTCGGGCCATCCAAAGTATCCATCCCCGTGCTTGACCTTGACATTGCCATATCCCAGGGTCTCGAGGCGCTTTGCCGCGCTTTGAGCTAAGGTTTTTCTGATTTCGATGCTCCATGCCTGGTCCGTAAAATGGCTCAAGACTGCGGCTTGGTAACCCGAACCGGTGCCGATCTCAAGGACCTTTTCCCCGGATTGAATATCCAGGATTTGCGTCATCAGGGCCACGATGTACGGCTGCGAGATTGTTTGGCCCTCCTCAATCGGAAGGGGGTGATCGGCATAAGCCTGAGAAGCAAGCCCGGGCCTGACGAAAAGATGACGCCCGACCGTCCCCATGACCTTTAAGACCTTGGGATCGGAAATGTCCCGTGCCTTGAGCTGGCGCAAAACCATACGCTGTCGGGCGGCAGCATACGGATCAGGAGACTCGCAAAAGGCAGTGTGAGACAAGGATAGAGATCCTGCTATGACGCACATGAGAGCAAGAATGGCTATAAGGGGTGGGCCTGGTTTTGTCATTTGATTCCTAAGTTCCGAGTTTCTGGAATAGGATAAACCGGCATCCTTACATTCCTCGGTTTACACTTATCAACGATGCGGGCGCCAAGAGATAAGTTCTTTTGTTCCTACTTTTTGGTGTCAGGTGTCAGGTGTCAGGAGCGACAAACGCGAGATCTGAAACCTGAACACTGAAACCTGAAACCTGGGGTGGTGAAAAACAGTGTAAACTACTTTATGGCGAAAATGAAGGATGCCCTAATACTCATGCATTATTAGCCCCGTTATCCGGATCATAGCCAAGGGTGATGAAGGACTCCCAAAAAGGCCATAACTTCGCCCTGTAATCCCTCCGTTATCTTTCATTAGCCAGTGCCCATCCGGAATTGAATCTCACAACACTGGGCACTGGCGTCAGTTTCCAATTCAGAAATGAGTAATTTTTCGCAAGGTCAAGGACAATTCCGCAGGACAGCGGAATTGGACAGCCGTTAGTCTGCCCGCTAGGGCGAGG
>JAUWXF010000279.1 GCA_030616475.1 Desulfobacterales bacterium | reverse complement strand
CCTCGCCCTAGCGGGCAGACTAACGGCTGTCCAATTCCGCTGTCCTGCGGAATTGTCCTTGACCTTGCGAAAAATTACTCATTTCTGAATTGGAAACTGACGCCAGTGCCCAGTGTTGTGAGATTCATTTCCGGATGGGCACTAGCTACGGCCAGGAAAAACATGATATCCATCGGATACACACCACAGATCTTCTGTGCAGTCTCAATACTCCTTAGCATTTTTGGCCAACCAAACATTACAATAGCCGCAACTACCAGTGACACCACGCATTATGCCACCAGTTTTTTCTCTCTCACCGACCTGGAACGTGTGAAACAGGTTAATCTGGAACTTTCCAAGATTCTGCGGACCTATCCAACAGTAAAGGTTTTCAACATAAAATGTATACCGGTTACATCCAAGGGGAAAAAATATTTCCGTAGTATCGTTGTTACAGACAAAAAGGGGCTGTATGTACTGAAAAAGAGGGAACATGAAATTGGTAGGCTATTAGGACAGAAGGCCCTGAGGCTATATGGTTTAACCATTCAGGTGAAGCATTGGGCATATCGGATTGAGAAGCCAATCACGATCGCAAAGCCTAAAGTCATCCCTCTGCGCAATTATGACAAGATCGATATACCCGGAGCCAAGGACAAAAAAAAGCGTTTTGTGATTTTGATAAGAAAATTTGCCAGTCTCCATGAAGCCAACCAATTTTGCCGGAAACTCGGGTCAAAAGGTATTGAGGTGATACTCGGATATCCTCGCAAGATTACAAGCGGCAGGAATGGGATGAAGATCGACCGGGCCCCCTTCCGTATTTTTCTTAAGAATCTTGAGGGTACGGACCTTCTTTTTAAAAGTGTTCGCGAAGGAGACGAATATGTGAGGAAGAACAAAATACACTTACGAGAAAAGATAGGGACAGGGGCCTGGAAAATCTACGATGCTGGATACAGTTGGCAGCTAATTCCCAAAAGGAAAGATAATCTCCTCCTCGGTTCTTTCCGGCTTGATCAGTTACCATCCAAAGAGGAACAGCTTAAGCCATACCTTGACGCCTTGGAAGAGAGAGGGATTCCATTCTATTTGACTACTGTAAGCGTAGATAAACATACTTACCTGAGGGTGGTCCATGTCGTTGCCGATGAATTACAAACCCAGATCGATATGGCGTTGGGAAGATTAGCTGAAGAGATCAACGATTTTTCTGTAGAGTTAGGAAAAGATTTTAGTATTCATCCGAAGAAGATACCAAAAGATGATCCGCTTGAAGGAGCAAAATTCACCCTGGACGATTTGTTGATGAGTGTATCTAAGGGAGGATATGGATTTCTTGAGGAAGAGACCGTCGGCCGGCGACAGAAAGTGGCTCCATTTTCTCTCACATCAAAGGTGAATGGACTTCCTGTTAATGTGCGTGATCTCTTCATAGAACTTTTTTTGCCACGGATTCGCCCCCTGCAAAATGACCTAAGAGGGAAAAATATGATCGGCCTGAAGGTCATTAAGACATCCATGCCTGGCAAGGGGAAATATACCTGTTTTGCGATTGAAGAAAACTACCAGGGGGAACACGTACCTCTTGCTGAAAAACTTAAAGCGACCGGGAAAATTCTTGGTTTTTTTGTCTACCGGCAAAACGACAAGGCAGACCTGAACCGGTTGGCACAAATCGCTGCAAAAGATGAAATTAGAAGGCGGCAAGCCGAGGCTATGGATATCGTCAGATTAGAAAGGGATAAGGCCAGGCAGCGATTAGCTCTGGAGGCCGCGGAAAAGATGGCTCTCCGCCGGAAATTTACAGGCATCCAATACATTATTGACAATTTTGGTTACAGCCAACATCTACATCCTATTATCTTACATAAAGATACCTTGGATAATTTTTCTTTTGTCGATGAGGCTATAAACAGCATTGACCTTACAGACTATCCGGATCTTGCGGCTACAATAAAGGCTTTGATGTGGGCTGAAAGTTCCGGAAATCCGCGCGCGATATCGAGTAGAAATGCACGGGGCTTACTTCAAGTAACACTAAAGGGCTATCTACATACTCGCAGAAAATTTGCGGAATTAATCAGAATGGCTGAGAGGGCGGAAATGGTAGAGAGGGAGGGGCATTTTTCACAAGCACAGGAGATCTTTCCGCTTCCAAGTCGAAGGCTTCTTGAAAATGCCTGGCGACTGGTGGATCCGAGTACCGGTTACAAGGAAGCGGCAAAAGACCCGAGATTAAATATCTGCGAAGGGACCCTTCAGTTTTTGATAGATTATACCTTCTTTTCTCAAAGATATATGAAAGCAAAACCAAAGGGGAAGCGGTCTCTTTACTATCCATACCAATTAAAACGCAAAGAGAAAGATTATTATCCTAATGAAAAGAACATACTTGACGCGGAAATCGCTGCAATGGCGTCTTACAATTGCGGACGCTACGGAGTGATAAGGGCCATAAAAAGGGAAGGAAAGAATTTCATACGGGCGCTTCCTATTCAAACCCGTCAACACCTGGCCAATTACTTCATAACAAAACTAAGCCTGGATGAAAAGCATCTCGCGGAATACAAGACATATACAAATCATGACATTACGGTAAAGTCTCCACGGGAGCCATACCGTTTCAGAGGGAAGATCCGTAAGGTTGCACAAAAATGACGGCTTCGTAAAAAGTCCAACTTCTGCGTTGCGCTGCATCCTTCGTCACTGCGGCGTACCATAAGTACGCCTCATTCCTCACGATTTGCGTGCCTTGAATTTGGAGCTTTTTACTTTGCCGT
>JAUWXF010000144.1 GCA_030616475.1 Desulfobacterales bacterium | reverse complement strand
TTGGGGATGTCGCTTAGAGAACTGGCCAGGCGGTTGGAAATGAGCTCCCCTGGCGTGGGGTTCTCGGTCGAAAGGGGAGAAACCATTGCCCGCGAAAATGGGTTGCAATTAATCGAATAAGATTTTGATACTTTATTACCAGCGTCCCCATTCCCTCCCCATGGTTCTTAGCAGAATACTTTTTGTTCTGTGGAGGGCTTACTCATTCCAACAAAACCGGATGTGTTTGACTGCTTGGCGGTTGATAAAGCTAAAACTTACAAGATCAAACAGGGTATTCAGCTTTATTTACGAATCTAAGGTAATGTTTTCATTGTACATTTCCTATTGTTACAACAAGAGGGAATAGGCCATGGGAAATCGCAGCCGGGGTTTCGATATACCTAATGGGGATATCGGTTCCAAGAGAAGAAGCTTATTAAAGCTATCGGTAATTATCTCAGTTTTTTGCTTGCCTTTCTTATTAGGTGGTACAAAGGTTCAGGCGGGAGACTTCGTGGAAGTCAGCTACGATTTTACCCGACCTGAGATCACAAAGTCAGGGGATTACCATTCCGTCAACATAGTGGGTTTGGACCGGTTTGGCAAACCGGGCCTGCCTGTTTTGCCCTATAGGACAGCAAAGATTTTGATCCCCTTTGACAGTGAGGTCTCAGATGTAGAGATAAGCTGTGCCGAAAAGGTAACCCTGCCAGGCTCCTATATGATCGAGCCGGGCGAGCAGCCTGTTCCGTTTAGCTTTGAAGGCCCTGTTGAACCAACGCCTCCAGATGAACTAGTCTATCAATCTTCCACTCCCTTTCCTGAAAAAACCTATTCTGACTGGTCGCTTCAGTGTAAACACGGATATAGGTTCATTATGCTAAACCTCCATCCAGTGGAATATTTACCCGTGCTAGGCCGCATCAGTTATTATCCCCGGATAACTGCCAGAATATATACCACTGCCGTAGCCAGAACCTCTCCCTCAGATTACCTGCCTCACCGACCTCGACCTTCAGCCCAGGAGATAAAGATCATAAAGGGGATCGTTGACAACCCGGAGGCAGTAAATACCTATCCTTCTATGAGACAAGATTCTGGCACCCTTTTCGACAACGGGGCCAGTCCGCTACTCGATCCTGAGGACTATGAATATGTCATTATTACCAATGAAGCGTTGGCCAATGCCAGCGGTGCTTATACATTTCAGGATCTCGTCGCTCATAAGATCCCTAGAGGTACTAGCGCTACCATAGTGACCACAGAGTGGATCTATGCCAATTATGACGGTACCCGTCCTGACGGGAGTGTGGACAACCAGACCAGGATTCGCAACTTCATCATTGATGCCTATAATAACTGGGAAACAACGTATGTCCTTCTGGGTGGCGATGGCGATGGCGCTGATGTGGGCGGTGAGAGTGGTGATAGTATCATTCCTGCCAGGGGTTTTACCGGCAACGGTCTTGAGGGAGAGACCAACATTCCGGCAGACATGTATTATGCCTGCCTTGATGGTAGCTTCGACTATGATGGTGATGGTGTATACGGTGAGCCCACGGACGGCCCTAGTGGCGGCGAGGTGGATCTGTATGCTGAGGTCTATGTGGGCCGGGCGCCGGTGGATTCAGAAGAGGAAGTATCAAACTTTGTCCAAAAGACTATTGCTTATGAGAATACTTACTCACAAGACCCGAGCCTTAAGAAGGCACTGATGCTGGGAGAGGATCTGGGTTGGTCTGTTTGGGGATGCGATTACAAGGAGGAGGTAAGAGACGGTTCGTGTAATCACGGTTACTGCACCGTTGGCTTCCCAGTGGACTGGGATATCACCACGCTTTGTGATCGAGATGACCTATGGAACAAGAACGATCTAATTCCCCTACTAAACAGCGGCACGCATTTGCTGAATCACCTGGGCCATGCCAATGTGGGCAATGTGATGAATTTAGGCAATTCTGATGTAGATGGCCTGACCAATAGCCAGTATTTCTTGGCTTACACCCAGGGCTGCTATTGCGGTTCTTTTGATAACAGAACTACATCTTCTGGCAGCTATACTAATTATGATTGCATTGCCGAGCATTTTGTAACTGAAGCCAGCGGTGCCTTTGCGGTAATAATGAATTCACGATACGGCTGGGGCTATACAACTTCTACCAATGGCGCTGGGCAACACTTTGATCGAGAGTTCTTTGATGCCTATTTTGGCGAAGAGATAACGAATCTGGGCATAATAAACCAGGATTCCAAGGAAGATAACGCCGGATTTGTGAGCTCAAGCCTTTATGGCCGTTGGAGCTGCTATACGATCAATCTGTTTGGCGACCCCCAAACACCGATAGGGGGGCTGTCAGGTCCTGCAGGGATGGTAATACTGGATAGAGCAGTCTATCCGGCAAGCGGAGATGTTAACATCCAGGTGCTGGACAGCGACCTTAACGTCAATTCAGGGGCGATTGATGAATATTCGAACATTATAGTGGTTGCCACCACTGGTGGAGATCAAGAGAGTAGTATCACCATGACCGAAACAGGGGCTGATACCGGGGTGTTTGTCGGAACCATATCAATATCAGCTTCTCCGGTAAGCCAGGAAGATGAGGAACTTGAGATCACATGCTCTATTTCGGATATCATTACCGTTACTTATTATGATGCTAATGACGGGACCGGCAACCCAGCTACCCCCACAGATACGGCAGACACGGATTGCTTTGCGCCCCTAATTTCCAATGTTCAAGTAACTGATATAGATTATTTTGGCACCACCATAACCTGGGATACAGACGAGGCTGCTGATAGCTGTGTCTATTATGGGACATCGCTGCCTTTGGATCTGAGTGAGTGCAAAACCTCTTTGGTAACCGGCCATACGGTATATCTAGCGGGATTAGTCCAAGACACCACCTACTATTTTGAGGTGGCATCTACAGATGAGGCCGGCAACCAAGCCATAGATGACAATAGTGGTAGTTATTACCAATTCCATTCTTTTGCCCCGCAAATCTACTCTGTCCCAGGCGATTATACTACGATCCAGGCGGCAGTTAATGACGTATCCGATGGTAATGTTATTATTGTTGGCGCTGGCACGTATGATGAGAACATCAACTTGCTCGGCAAGGAGATCACGATCCGCAGCGAGAGCGGCGCTGCAAGCACTAAAATTGACGGTGGAGGCTCAGGCACCGTGTTTAACCTGGCCGGGGCAGAGGCGAGATTGGAAGGGTTGACCATCACCAATGGCAGTGCTTCCAATGGCGGCGGTATCTATTGCGACAACTCCTCGCCCACGATTGTCAACTGCGTGATCATCAACAACAGGGCTACCCAATACGGCGGTGGGATATATTGTGACAGCGGGTCCTTCCCCACGATTTCCAATTGCACTATTAGCGGGAACACGGCTAACTCACATGGCGGCGGTATCTGTTCCAGAAGTGGTTCTTCGCCAACGGTGGTCAACACTATCCTCTGGGCGAATAGTCCTAATGAAATCCGTTTGCTGTTCGGAGGCTCCATTGACATCACGTACTCGGATATTGAAGGGGGCTGGACAGGCACCGGCAACATGGACTGCGACCCCGAGTTTCTCGGGTTTTGTGATTATCACCTGAGGCCCTCGTCCTGCTGCATTGATGCGGGAACCAGCAATAATGCCCCTGATCATGACTTTGACGGTGATTCGAGGCCGCAGGGGGGCGGCTATGACATAGGTGCTGATGAGTATATAGAGCACACGGGTTTCATAGCACTAGACAAAGAGATATATCCGCTGGATGCAACTGTCAACATCGTTGTCATGGTCATGGACAGTGATCTTAACACCGATTCGGATGTTTCTGAACAATATTCTGATATCATTACCATTACTACCACCGGAGGTGATGAAGAAACTACTGTTGCAATGACGGAAACCGGGCCCGATACCGGGCTTTTCACTGGAGCTATACCTTCGGCAACTACCGTGGTTATTCAGGGTGACGGCGAATTGCAAATAGATTGCCAGATTACAGATATGATTACCTGTACCTACAGTGATGCTAATGACGGAACCGGTCCAGCTACCCCGACAGATACGGCCGGTACGGATTGCTTGCCGCCGGAGATTACAAATGTTCAAGTGAGCAACAGCGGATCTATAAGTGCCACAATTACCTGGGATACGGACGAGGCATCCGATAGCTGTGTCTATTACGGTACCGACTTTAATACGGACTTAACTGAGTGCGACTCGTCTTTGGTCACCAACCACATGATAGACCTTACCGGATTGACTCCCGACACCATCTACTATTTTGCAGTGTCATCCACGGATGAGGCCGGCAATCAGACGGTGGATGATAACAGTGGGCAATATTACCAATTCCAGACTCTTGCCATGCCGTCGCAGTGGGCCATGACGTACGGTGGGAATGCCTCGGACTGGGCCGCGGCTACTCAATGGACTTCAGATGGCGGATGTATTGTGGCAGGTGAGACCAGTTCTTTTGGTGTGGGGGGTAGTGATTTCTGGATACTTAGGCTTAATGCCTATGGAAACATTGACTGGCAGAAGACCTACGGCCGCCTTTATGGGGACAGTGCGGATTCCATCGACCAGACGTTCGATGAGTTCGAACAACCTGATGGCTACATCGTCGCAGGTTCGACCCTTGATTCAGATGATACCGACGCCGAGTGTGATCTCTGGATATTGAAGCTCGATTTAGATGGGGCCGTTATCTGGCAGAAGACCTATGATAGGAGTCTTTGCGAGTACAGCGCACGCATCCAGCAGACCACAGATGGCGGCTATATTGTGGCGTGCCGGACCTATACTGTCTCGTATAATTATGACATCTGGATATTGAAGCTGGATTCTGAGGGAAATATTGAATGGGAAAAGACGTACGGCGGCACAGAAAGCCAGGCACCTTCTTCCATCCAGCAGACCACAGATGGCGGCTATATTGTGGCAGCCGGCACTTCTTCTTTTGGTGCGGGAAATTATGACATCTGGATATTAAAGCTGGATTCTGAAGGAAATGTTGACTGGCAGAAGACCTACGGCGGCACTGGCGGTGACTATGCCCGCTCCATCCAGGAGACCACAGACGGGGGCTATGTCGTTGGAGGGTCGACTTGGTCTTTTGGCGGTTGGGAGTTCTGGGTATTGAAGCTGGATTCTGAGGGAAATGTTGACTGGCAGAAGACCTATGGCCCGTGCAGCACTCAAGGAACCGCGCACATTCGGCAGACCACAGATGGTAGTTACATTGTGGCGGGCAGGACTGATTCATTTGGTGCGGGGGGTAGTGATGTCTGGGTGCTGAAGCTCAATTCTGCCGGCAATATTATCTGGCAAAATACCTATGGCGGAAGTCTCTGGGACTACATCTCTTCGGTTTCGGAGACCACAGACAATAGCTATGTCGTGGCCGGTCATACGGAGTCTTATGGTGCGGGCAGTTATGATTTCTGGCTGTTCAAGCTTGATGCCAATGGAGAGATTCCCAATTGTGGTGCTATGGGCGAAAGCTCGGCCGTTGTTAGCAATACCTTTGTTTCAGGGCAGAGTACGGGTGCGGTGCCTCAAACGTCTTCTGCCGTCGTTGTCGACACCCAGGTTACTCCGCTGGATACAAATGCCGAAATATCAGTGGTGTGTGATGGCGCATTCTTATATGAGGTTTCCGGTCGGATTGTGGATGACAGTCAAGCAGGTGTTGATGGCACAACCGTTGAGCTCGCTGGGTCAGCTACCGATTCTACGGTGACGTCTGGTGGGGGGTATTACAGCTTCACTGTGAAGGACGGGGCCTACACAGTCACTCCAAGTCAAGAAGGTTATGAGTTTGTTCCTCTTAGCAGAGGCGTGACAGTAGATGGGGCGAACGTACCTGATCAGAATTTCACTGCCACAAGGACATACAGCTTGATTTTGGGTCGGGTTACGGATGGCAGTGAAATTGGTATTGACGGGATAGGTGTCGAGCTTACAGGGTCAAATACCAATTCCACAGTGACCTCTGGTGGTGGCTATTATAGCTTCCTTGTGCCAGATGGAAACTACACAGTTACACCTGGTGCGGAGGGCTATGAATTTGCGCCACCCAAGAGGGACGTAACGGTGGCTGGGGGGGCCGACGTACCTGATCAGGATTTTACCGCCATAACGATATACAGCTGGATTTCAGGCCGGATTACGGACAATGGTCAAATTGGTATTGACGGAATAACTGTTGAGCTTGCCGGAGCGAGAAGCGACTCGACGGTGACCTCTGGTGGAGGTTATTACAGTTTCTTAGTGCCCGATGGGAGTTACACAGTTACACCTGATGAAGAGGGCGAAGAGTTTACTCCTGCCAGCAGAAATGTAACAGTGGTTGGTACAGACGTACCCGATCAGGATTTTACTGCTTCAGGGGCTTATACCTATGTTCCCGACAACTATCCCACCATTCAGGGAGCAATCAATGCTGTCTCCGAAGGGACAAACATTATTGTCAGGTTCGGTACCTATACCGAGAACATAGACTACATGGGCAAGGGCATTACTGTCCGCAGTGAAAGCGGTCCGGAGGTTACGACAATTGATGCTGCTGGCACCGGGCGTGTGGTTACCTTTGAATCTGGCGAGGGGGCAAGCTCACTGTTGAAAGGTTTTACGATCACGAATGGCTCAGTGACCCCCGGCGCTGGGGTGTTTTGTGACAATAATTCCTCACCGAAATTCATCGATTGCGTCATTACAGGCAATGATAACGTGACTGGTGGCGGCGGCAGCGGCGGTGGCATCTTCTGTAGGTACGACTCCTCCCCGACATTTGTTGATTGCACTATCAGCTGGAACAGAGCTGGGTCTGGAGCCGCCATGTACCTGTACCATTACTCATCGCCGACGTTTACCAATTGCATGATTACTGGCAACTTGAGCACCACTGGTGACGGCGCTGGGGTGGTGTGCCGGTGGTATGCCTCTCCTACATTTACCGATTGCACCATTGTCGAAAACACATCCGGTGATGACGGTGGCGGGATATATTGTATGGACTCTTCCTCTCCGACGTTTGCCAACTGTATTATTAGCAACAATACGGCTGCTAGTTGCGGTGGTGGAATTTATATTGGCGGACGTGCATCCTACCCGTGCTCGCCGACGATGACCAATTGCACTGTCAGTGGTAATTCGGCTGTATACAGCGGTGGCGGCATTTATGCTAGTAGCTCTTCTTTACTGACGATGACCAACTGCATCATCATTAACAACACGGCTGGCGAGTTCGGTGGTGGAATGTACTCCCGCTCGGATTCAGAGCTAACGATAACCAACTGCACTATCAGTGGCAATTCGGCTGGGTCCAACGGTGGAGGGGTTTATGTTAGCTTGAATTCATCACAGAGCGTGGTCAACAGTATCTTCTGGAATAATACGGCTGCAGGCACTCCAAGTCAGATCTATGTGGATGGAGGTTCTATAGACATTACGTATTCCGATATTGAGGCTGGATGGACGGGTACTGGCAACATAGATGCTAATCCCCTCTTTGCAGACTCTGCAAACGATGACTACCATCTACAATCAACCTCCCCATGTATTGATGTAGGCAATAATGCAGCCCCCGGGCTTCCGGCTAACGACTTTGAGGGCGATCCTAGGATATTTGACGGTGACGGTGATGATACCGCAACCGTAGATATGGGGGCAGATGAGTTTGTCTCTGTGCAGGCGGATTTCAGTGGAAATCCTGCCAGCGGCACCAAGCCTTTATTAGTCCAGTTCACAGACCAATCAACAGGCTCTATCACCACTTGGTCTTGGGATTTTGGGGATGGTGGAACGAGCACTGAGCAAAGTCCTTCCTACGAATATACCGATGCCGGTGACTACACAGTGTCGTTGACCGTAACCGGCCCTGGCGGAGGAGATACAGAGACGAAGGTAGGGTACATCCATGTTGACGAGCCTGCGGCCCCAGTGGCTGATTTCAGCGCCGATGTCACAAGTGGCAGTAAACCCTTAACGGTTAAATTCACGGACCAATCCGTAGGTTCTATCACCAGTTGGTTCTGGGAGTTTGGTGATGGTGAAACCAGCTCAGACCAAAACCCTTCTCATACGTATACGAATGGTGGTGATTTTACAGTCTCACTGACAATTACCGGGCCGGGTGGCAGTGATGATGACGTGAAGGCAGACTACATCCACGTAACTGACTCCATATGCGAGTGCAACCTTGTACCTGACAATACTACTGTTTCGAGGGGTGGCACTCTCGGTTTTCAGGCCAGTGTTACCAACAATACGAGTGGCAGGGGTATGGTCCTGTTTGGTACCAAGGTGACAAAGCCGGATGCAAGCCAGAGCGGGTTTATATGGGGACCTCTCCAGGTCTACCTTAACCCCGGCCAGACAAAATCAGGCCATAAGACACATACGATACCTTCTGGTTTTGAACTGGGTACTTATACCTATCATGGATATGTAGGAAGATACGGGAACATCTACGATGAATGTCAGTTTGATTTTGAAGTAGTACCGTAGAAGGTAAAGATCAGAATCTGACGGTTTG
>JAUWXF010000046.1 GCA_030616475.1 Desulfobacterales bacterium | reverse complement strand
TGGCATTTTCTGCTTGACAGGAGGGACTATAGGATGCCCCCTATTATTAAGATCTGACACCTGGGCTTTAACGACATCTTCATTTTTACCCAAAACGACCTTGAGCTGAAATGGGTAAAAGTGTAGCGGGTAAATCTTTTGTTCGAGGGGGCGGGAGGTTTCAGTTTGAGGTTCCTTGGGTCCGGGTCCGCTACAACGCTCAATTGTTCTATCTTCGACTTTTTTACCATCATGAACCGGCTCTAAAAGGATTACTTAGAAACTGTAAAACTAAAGGGCGTTATATATTGAATTAACAAGAGATTACACCCCCATAGGGTAGTAAAAAGAAAATTTATTATCGTCTTGATAATAAAAAAATAACCTCCTATAGCGTAGTGTAAGCAAAAGAAAAACCACTAAGCTAAAAGGAGGTTATTATGGAAACGGAGCGTACCAGCATTGAGAGGTTTCGTCAACTCAAGAAGGAGATTCGAGGTTCACAGGAGTATCTGATTGTAGGCATTGATGTGGCCAAGGATAAGCACCATGCCTTTTTGGGCACGGCCACTGGCAAGACCCTTTTAAGGAGATTGATCTTTGAAAATAACAAAGCAGGCTTTGAAAAGTTACGTACGCAGGTGGAAGCAATCAAGGTTCAACATGCTCTGTCCAAAGTAGTGTTTGGTTTGGAGCCGACCGGCAATTACCATAAACCTATAGGGATGTATTTAATCAAATGGGGTTTTAATGTGGTGTTAGTGGCCGGTTCGGCTGTTAAGAACAACCGAGTCCTCCTAGATGGCCGATGGGATAAGCATGACACGAAGTGTGCTGCGAATGTGGCGGATCTGATATCCCAGGGCAAGTGTCTATATTATGAATCTCCGTCGGCAACAATAAGCGACTTGCGGGATCTGTTATCCCTTCGCAAGCGGTTAAAAAAAGAAGAACATAGTCTGAAGATGCGAATCCGTAACGGTCTCATAGCCAAGCATTTTCCCGAACTGGATAGATACTATAACCGATGCGAATCTGAAAACCTGGCTATTGTTCGATGGTGTCTGGACCCTAAAACAATTGTCAATATGGAATTTAACAGATTCTTTCAGATAGTAACTTCCAGAGAAAGAGGAACGGCCCAGCGGCGGAGATTATTCGCTATCTGGAACATGGCCTGGAATTCTATTGGTTGTGTGACACACGAGGCATGTGAGTTTGAAGCAAAGCTTTTAGTTGAGAAGTTAAAACAGGTCCGAGACTTCATATTAGAAACCCAGCAGCTGATAGAGACTGTGAGCCGTCGAGTTCCCGAGTATAGGTGCTTGTTGACGATCCCCGGCTTTGGTCCGTATGTTTCATCCAGGGTTATAGCAACGATTAGTAATCCCTATCGATTTGAAAGCCAGAACCAAGTTCTCAAGATGGCCGGATATGACCTGAGTGCTGATCGTAGTGGCAAAAATAGTGATAAAGCTGTTCCGGTAATATCTAAGAAAGGCAATGGTGATCTTCGTTATGCCTTGTACCAGGCAGCTCTGGTAGCTTCCACCAAAGACTGCGACATCATACTTTACTACACGAATATGCTCAGAGGCAGAGAAAGAGAAAGAGGCATCAAGACCAAAATGAGGGTAAAATTGGCTGCTAAGCTTTTGGTTATTGCCTGGACCTTGATGAAGAAAAAGGAGTCATTTAATCCTGATTATTTGAACATAGAATAAGACTCACATCGTTTCGGCGAGAGAGCCCGAGTAAGGGCGTTGGGGCCATTTTAGGACCTCTGGAGGGACAATACAGGGCCTCTCGCTGAACCCTGCAACCTGGATAAGGGATGATTGGTGATCCCGTTTCAGCGGGAGATACCGGATAAACGTAACGATTAGGTGCAGAGTTCGCTTGCAGCGAGAGACTCGCCGAACAACACAACTGAAGCCCACGGATGGCCTGAATGGATACGTATATCCCAAAAACAGGACGTTTGCAGGTCATTGAAATTACAAGCTTTTTGGAGGGTCACTTTTTTGCTTGACAGGAGGACTATAGGATGTCCCCAAGTTTCCCCCAGGGTGTTACCGGCCTTTCCCATTTAAGCTGAAGGCTGTTCCTGCCTGCCAAGGGCTATATCCTCCAGAATGACCTGTTTAAAAACTTGAGGATCTCCCAACCGCTTAACAGCATCGAGAATCTCGATTCCGGCAAGACGGCCATCAGCATCGTAGTCAGCAGCTATCCCCTCTGCCAGGTGTTTCGTTGTTACTGTGGTCTCCTTGAAGCGAATGTAAAGGGCATCAGCCTCCCGATCATAGGTAATTTTCACACAGTTCCTCCTCATTCCTTTTCCTTGCATCTTACCTCACTTGTTAAGCTTCCAGGCTGTTGTTTTTTATTACTCCTTGGGTGAATGGGCGACGCGGGGGTTGGCTGGGGGTGGATCAAGGATCTTCTGGTAAGGCCGACCGATTTTCATCGACTCTGCCATAGCGTCGTAGCATTCCAAGGTCACACGCTTTGTCAGATATTCACCATATTTCCGTTTAGGCGAACTTATTCTCACGTTGCGCCTTGCGCTTTGCTTCGCCATATTTCCCAAATCTACCGCCCATGGACACTTCCAATATTCGCATGAGACATATTCATAATAGTCAACAATGGTCCCGACGTTCCCTACAACGCTCAATTGCTCTATCCTCGACTTTCTTGCCGGCATGAACCGGCTCTAAAAGGATTACTTAGAAACTGTAAAACTAAAGAGCGTCCCCAAACTTCTTACTGTAAAACTAAAGAGCATCCCAAACTTCCCTCTTCTCTTTGGTTGATAAGTGGGAACTTATAAACTTATGTACGCCCCCCATTTTTCTGACTAAGAGTCAAATGAAGACTTAACCCCTTCACCCCGCTTCCCGTAGGACTAAAGAGCGTGCCGAATTCCTCCCGTCAGGGAGAGACAAGTCCATTTGTCAAGAGGAAAGATTTGACCCCTATCTTTGCTCTTTGTCTTTGACCATAGGCAGGCTGACCGTGATCCAACGAGACAGAAGAAACGGGCGCGGAGCGGGCAGACGAAAATGACATCGTATTGGTGCAGGCGTTGGTGTCAATGGGAAAAATGGGAACATTTTTTCGACGGGAGAGGTGTTTTTTCTCTTGACAAGACCTTTAATGGGCGACCCTCTCGTCTCCTCCTTTGGTGCGATTTGGCGTTATCACCTGAGGCAAGAGCCGTATGAGTTAGTAGCTCACGTACGGATCTGCGCGGGGGGTGCCGGGCAACTGGCATCCCTACCGCAACCAAACTTCACGGGGACTCTTTGTATCGGCAATATACAACTTCGAGGCTTTTTGCTGAATAATAGAAGTTCTGATATCAAGCGTCTCCCTTTGACATTCCCACTCACAAGGGATTTACGAGACAGCCTTAAGGACCACCAGCCAGGATAGAGGCTCAACAGGTCTTCATGCCAGATCCCGCTGATCACTATGAATACACCCCTTCTTGCAATTCTGCTACTAACTTTCGCTAATCGTTTTTGATCTTCCCATGAAAACAATTTATCATTATACCTCAAAAACCCATTATTCTTACCACGGAGACTATAGGGTGGATCAGCATAAATGGCATCTCCCTTTTCTGCTTGGAGCATGACTTCTCCGAAATCCGAACATTGCAACGTAGCGTTCTTAAATGCCCCTGCACACGATCTTATGGCACTCACAGGACACACAGGCCTTCCCGAATTGCCAAATGGCACATTGAACTCGCCCCGTCTATTTAGTCTATATAGCCCACCCCAGCAGGTCCTATTCAGATAGATAAACCTTGCGGCCGCCATGATTGCTGTACGAGGCTTAGTAGATCGTGCGCGATAATAACACTCCTTATCATTCGCAAATGTCAATATCTTCTGAATCACGTCGTTTGTTCTTTCACAAACTGTCCCGAGAGCAGTTATCAGTTCAGCGTTTATGTCTGAAAGAACCGCTCTTTCGGGTTTTAGATTAAAGAATACCGCCCCTCCGCCCACGAAAGGTTCATAGTATAACCCCTTCAGCTCTCTACGAATAATGGGAGTCAGCAAAGGGGCGAGCCAGCGTTTACCACCCGGCCATTTCAAGAATGGTGAGAATCCATTCTTCGGCGTTTCATCTGAGTGTTTTGGCATTATTCTTACTAGTCCGAAGCCGGCAATGCGCTTAGGTCTCGAATGTCGAATCTCCAATAAGTCCCTTTGGGGTTGACATCAACAACTTTGTGTTCACTGGGTACCCTATATAGCACTGCCGGAAAGCCCACAGAAAGCCCTCGTAAAGCTAAACCGACAGCATGCGGCTTTGTTCCGCAGCATAGATAGAAAGTGTTCTGCCTTTCAGGCCGTTCTACTTTTCTTTCATCAAGTACCTTCCATACCTCGATAGCATCTCCTGCTTTGACGTTGATTATCTGATTCTCTGGGACCCGAAATCGTTTTTTCAGCAGTTCATTAGCTTTTTCAGTACGGTGAACATATTCAGGCAGGAATCCGGGATTAGGAAACAGTATGGAGATGCGATCAGGATCCTCTTTTGATATCACCTGCAAAGTCTTGGAGCCCTCGAACCCTACAGAAACCATGTAATATTTTTGTTTTCCTGGGTCCCAAATCCCTTCGAGAGAAGGGATTGTGACAGTTCTCCAATGCCCTCTAGAAAATGTAATTTCGTCATATTCCTTCTTCGTTTCTTCGTAGATCCCTTCCGCATAGAAAACAGTGCAGCTTTGGGCAATCCCGTGGCTAAGACACGTTGCCAGAATGGCGAGTGCATAGAATCGTGAAAAAGTCGAGAGGTCCAAAAAGACTCTAAGAGGTCTGCCCGTCTTGCCTGAGATGTGCCTTATTTTCGAAAAGAGCTTCGGCCACAGTGTTTCCACATCTACCGACCGCCCAGAAATCTTTGATACCTCTTCAGTATGTGTACTTACGTATTCCAAAACCATCTTATCATGCTTCTTGCGCAACCCTTGTGAATTACGGACTTCATACAATAGAACAATTCCGTATTTTGCACGCAGCCCATTGCCACCAGTTAGGCACAAGCATCTGCGATCCCAACTGGGTGACACAATAAGAAGGTCATAATGGCCACTCGTCAAAGCGAAAACGTCTTCACCGCATCTCGATTCCCCCACCAAATACCCTTCACGATGATAGGTGATCATATCTCCTTGTCCTTGAAAAGTGGCATTTGCAGCGATTCACCTGATTGCCTTCTCGCTATTTTTTGCACTACCCTGTTAAACTCTTCTTTGTCGTCAGCCTGGCTTAACTCGTTGATATCGCTAAGCGACAAACTACTCAGGTAATAAGCACCTCGATATGAGAATCCATACGCTGCTGCGAGGGAGGAATGGACTTGAAGTTGCCATCTACGCCCCTCAATATTGATCATTCTCAGAAATCCAGCCTCGTTGGCCTCTTTCAGAAAATCTAGCACATCTAGATGTTGAGTTACACCAAGAGATCGGGTGTCAATGACGAATCTTCCCCGCTCGCTGGAAAGCAATGGTTTATTCTTTGGCCCTTGGCTCTGAATAATCGCCGTAATCCTCGCCAGCCCGTCAACAATCCGGCCAACTTCGATTGGAGCAGTCACACCAGAGTGCGGAAGTGAGTCCTTCTTCTCGCGACTCGCTCGTTTAAGTGCATCATCTTGCCTTCCTGTCGGTAAGTTAGTAATCTTAACGAATTCAGTAAGTTCGCGGCCCACTTCTACATATATGTGGTGCATCTCAGACAAAAAATCTCTAATGCATTTATCACTCATTTGTAAGACCATCTCTGCAAATGCATACCTGACGTCTGTTTTCAAGTCTCGGCATATACACAAGTATGCGGCGACCATTCTTTTTCGAATTTCCCTACTCTCCTGGCTGCGCTTTTTCCACCGTTCTTCGTTGGGAGAAGGCAACTGTATCTCCAATTTGTCCACTATGTAAAACTGGTATATGGGCGGTGCTTTAACGGCCGAAATGGTAGGATGGTCTTCACTATTCCTTTCCCATTCCCCACCTTGAAAAAACGGGAGCTCTGCAAATTCTGTTGCATTCTTAAGCAATTCTTTGGCCCTAGGACTCTCAGAGTCGTCAAGAATTTCCTTTAAGATTGCGTTAATGTCCAGTCTCCCCAGGAGCTGCCTAGTGTTGAATTCTATGCTGTAGTCTCCGGTTTTGTGCTGAATCCGCACAGTAGCAACGCCTTCAGCCAGTATTCTGAACTCAGTGTCAGACATGTCATCAAGAATGATTAGTTCCCTGTCAGCTCTCTGTAAAGTCATTCTCGGCTGCAGGGTTGTAGTAATATCTTCAACTTTGCTCACATAAGAAAGTACATAGACAGCAATTCCTCCGGAAAGTCTGACAGCTGTATTGAAAACACGCTGTTGAAAACCGCTCAGACATTCCGCCTCATCAATACAAATTTTGAAATGCCAGTGGGGATCCCCCCGGGTCGAAAATCTGTTGCAAAAATCAGCAAATAGCTTGGAGACTGATCTTCCAAAATCCCCCACTTGACCCAAAGGATATTCGTCATAAAGCTCTTTAACATCTGCTCGTAGCTTCGCTAGTCTCTCAATCTTCCGCCGCATAAGCTTCATAAGTCTTGCATAGCGTTTTAGCGTGCACGGACTTTTCGCGTTCGTAAGTTGAACAAGTTCCGGATAGCGATCGAATACGGTCTCCATAAGCCTATGCTCCTCAGACGGAGGAGCCTCAAATTCTTTGCCCACCAGAAAAAGTTCCGATAAGGCCTCGGCGATGAGCTCTGTCCAAATTAGATCCACATAAAGTCCAAAAACAGATCCGCGAACGTCATCCGCTTCATCGCTCAGCCAATCGTCAAAACTTCCTACCTGAAAGTGGGGCATTCTTAGGTAGATGCCAATGTATTGCTTTTCGAATACATCATCACCCAAGGCACGTTTTAGTGATTCGTTTTCCAGTCGCTCCCTCCAATTCAGGGCGTGCAATAGCGTGGTTTTGCCTGTTCCTCGTGTCCCCACCAGGTAAATGGGCTTGGCCATCTCCAACTTGTCAAACACTGGTTGGGGCAAGTAGTAGATATGCTTCCGTTCATATTCGAATCGATCTGGAGAGAATGGGGAATCTTCACTCATGGCAGAATTCTCCTAACTTGCCAGTGTTCGATCTTATCATCACGATCAACGATCTCGGCCAAGCCAAGCCATTCGGCTTCAAGCAACGCATCGGCAAGAGTTCGTTTCTGGATATTGGTATCCATTTTTTTTCTCACTTCCGCCAGCGCCTTTCCGAATCGAGTAAAATCTGGAAAGATGAATGACAAGAATTTCAACGTATCATCGGAACACACTTTTGCCGCGTTGCGGCTGAGCTGGAGGGATATCCTTTTAGGATCCAATTTTTCCACAAATCCATCGTTTTGAATCCGAAAGGAGTCCACTATGCAACCTATTGGAATTTGATTTTTACTATACTCAATGGAAATAATGTTGAAACCATACGACAGCTCCGTCGCTGCCACACATGTAAGGCCCGAATGCTTATCATGACCAGATTGACTAACAACTTCTATTGGATTGTCGTGGATATGACCATGGCAATAAATAACCGGACGTGAGCATTTTGATAGACGTGACCGAACCAACCCTGCATTTAGTACTTCGGTATAAATTGCAATCCGTGGTACGGCCTGAGGAAGTATGTTATGATGTGCCAAAACTATTGGGGTGATGTCAGTGTCGAGCGAATCTATCTCACTATTTAGTCTATCTATGTCTTCCACTATGAATGCTGGTGTGTCTAGCTTCTCGCCTACTACGTCGAAGGCTTTCTCCAAGCCATGCTTCAATTCATACTTTCTTAGTACCTCTGCAAGTTCATCGCGAATTTCTTCTGGCAAGTGACGAGATTCCCCACACCCAATACAGGAATTCAAAGAGAACACGGCGGCTCTGCAACGTTGACCCGAAACGAGGTCAGTTCTTCGAAACTTAAGCGTAAAAGACTCCTCCAAATTCACATCTTTCCAGGCAGATCTCAAGGGTTCGAATTTCTTAAAGAGGTCGTTGTCAGGACAATTGCACAGGTCTCGACACACGTCGTGATTGCCAGGAACAACATGGAAATGAGCAGGGGGCCACTTTTCAGGATTATCAATTTCGAGGAGTCTTGTCAGATATTGAATACATTCTTTGTAACCATCAATCCTCCCTTCTGAGGTAAGGTCGCCACAAACGAGAATTCCGTCAATCCCTTTGTCACAATGGGCGGCGATCTTTCGCATAACGTTCTGCAAGGGCCGAATAGCGACTTTACTGCTGACGCCTTTTGGAAAAGCTTGGTCCTTCAGGTCCAGCAATGCTCTCTTTCTCGCTTCAGGAAAGTGTATGTCACCGACTTGAAGTACTCTGAGGCATTTCATTTAAGGATACTCCTCCAAGTCCTTAATCCCGAGCACCACCCACTGATCTGTTGATAGAATCCAACGACTCCTTTTCGGCTTCAAACATGTAGAGCAATGCCACGCTGTGATATCCCGCCAAATCTGTAAAGAATTCAAATTCTAAATCAGAGAACCGCATTCTATCGTCACATGAGCTGTGACGTTTCTTAAGATGATTCTGAATACTATTTGTCATACGACTGAGCCTCACCTCGGCACACACATCCTCTTTCAATATGAACTCATCACTCATTTTGATTTTTTCGCATGGGGCTAACACTGCCTCGTGTCTTGGTTTGGTGCAGACTACCTCCACAGGCTGACTTGAGGCGATTGATTTCTTTTCCCAAGTAGATACCATGCTGTACCACACTTGCAAATGGTGTAATATATCCAATCAGAGTTTCTTTCTTGTTCGTCCGAAAAGTTTGCACTAAATCTCCGTGCGGGCTGTAATGATCTGAGATAAACTCGCCATTTTCAAGCCGAAAGACGAAACTACCCCGCGGATCTTGCTGGAATCGCTTGCGAAGCTTGGCTGCCTCAACCATGGCCTGTTCACAAGCATCCCAACAGTCGGAATAGACGTGGGCCGAGAAAGAAAGGATTGTCAGAGGTCCTATCTTGACCCCTTCCAGTTGTCCCGCTACTCTCGCTTGCAGCCCAGCTAGTGCGGCAGCGTTGAGGGGATAGGCGCGAAACATGTCGTTACTGCGAATGTACGCTATTAGGTGCAGCCTCCCATCACGCACGACCGCCTGAACCGTCGTAATGCACGGGGGATGTGGCGACCCTGCGTCTTGAACAGGGTCCCACAGGCTGACTACGGCCCTGCGTGAATGACCTGATTTCTTCAGTCCGTTAGCGAGGAGCTCTATCTGGTCCACATGCCAGTATGATTGCATTCGATTCCCGTAATTGTAAGTAACCTCGTCACTTTTCTTCTTCCTGAAAAAACCTCTCACATATGTCTCTATTTCTTTATTGTTGAATGGAGCCCAATGGGGAAGCTTTCCGAGGCGAGGCCGAGGATTTTCAATAACCGACAACAAAGACAGGACTTCCTTCTGTTCCAATCCATAGTCTGTGGGAGAAACATGGCCGAACGTCATCACCGTCCCCAGGATTTCGCACCAAGCTTCCAAGATTGTTTGGCGGCGGACCACAAAGCCGAGGAACTCGCTGGGAAAGGTCTGAACAGTGGGGGGTGTCTTTGGAAAAGTCCGTGGCTTGGCAAACGGGGGCAAAACGTCAAGCCGCTTCACCGCCTTTCGTAAATTCTCCTTGAACTGGCGCGTACCTCGCAGATCCACCAACTCCACGTTCTCCCGCACATCTTTGAGGGTTTTAAAAGGCAAATCTTTGTCTATCTGGCCGCCATTTCCAATGATTCTCCATTGATCATCAACGCCGTGCTCGAAAAAGTTAAGCAAGGCTTTGTCACTATCTGTAAGGGATTTCCCGGTTAGAACCAAATAACGAATTGTGGGTTTAGCTAGGATGTTTCTCAGCATTGAGTTGATTCCGGCCCGTGAATACAAATTGCCGATGGCCACATAATGCTCGGGATCCAACATCCTTTTTAAGCGGTCCTTACTTGACCAAAAACAGCAGACGGCCACATTACTCGTCGGATTTCCGACTATTAGCTGATCTGCATATTCAACTGGCCAGTGGTCCTGCTTGCTCATAGCTCCCCATTGCTCAAATTAGCGTATTATTTCCGATATCGTGGCAGCCTATCATAAGTCTTGCCCATAATAAAGGATATGGGGAAAGGCGGGAGGTCCATGAAATATGAATATTTAGCTCTATCCAAAAGCTTCTTCTCGGAACTTCACGTGGCACCTTGCTCGTTCGAGCCCCCTTTAAGGGGTTGTCCTATCTCCGTCGCTGCCAGGCCGGTGGCCTGAGGTGGATTTTGCGGATCTGTGCCTTGCCCTTGGCATCACCATATTTTCCAAATCTACCGCCCATGGACATTCCCTCAAAATTTTGGGATCAGGCTTAATCAATATAGTCAACAACGTCTCCGAAACCTTCCAATGGACATCCCGCAAATCACCTACTGTGGCACTATGAATCTGTATCTCAAGGTATGACGATTACTAGCCGGATCAAATTCGCGCTGTATATCATCTCGGTCAGCTCTTCCCAGTCGAGTCCAGGTGGTCATGCTTCCAGGCTGTTGTGTGGTGTCAAAACCGTAGGGGACACTAATGCCCACCAGATTGCTGATAAGGTATCTGTCGTGGAAATCATCCCAAACGAATATCTGAGATTCCAATCCTGCATTCCTTAGAGGCTCTGTGAGTTCTTGCCTGAACCATTGTTGCAGGTCAGCATGAGCGATAATCTCTCGTGCAGGCCCTGATCCCGCGTAGCAGACCCGGTGAATCTCGATAAGTGGCCTAGGCGCCCGTCCTGCCATGGCCAACAAAAGGTTGACAAAATGTGAATAGCCCCGTCTTGTGGGGTCAAGATGGGGGTCAATGAACATTACAGAGTTGGCGCACTGAAGTATTAAACGGAGATTCTCTGAATAATCAGTAAGAGTCCTGCTTAGACGGACCGACGAGCTTCGCTGCCTCCACCATTCTGCATTGCGGAGATTCCCGATGGGCGACACGAGACTCTCATGTCTGAATGCACCTGCCACGTTGGATGTAGCTACGACGCCAGACAATGGTACCACTTCGTGAGATGCCACTGCTTCGTCGCACCACTCTTCGTCTGTCGTCGGTTCATCTGTGAGGACAGCTTGAAAGCGGTTTAGACGACTTTGTGTCACAAGTTTTCTTAGCAATTCTTTGCCGCGTTGATGCCAGGCTCGATCATTATCACTGAATACTTGCAACCATTTACCCTCACGAAGATCTCGAACAAGTGCCTCATGGAGGATTGCTTCTTTGAGATATTGGAGATGGATGTCCGCGACTTCACCTGGTGAATAAGATTCAGTGTCGAAGACATCGGGTGTTAGGGCATATTCCGCGAGTAGCGCCATCAAAAAACCTCCCGTAAGCCTTCTTCAAAGAAGCCGCCAGGCCAAGCCTTCACTAATTCACCACGCTCGTTCAGCGGCATTTCACGAACTATGCTGCGAGGACCATCAGGCTCGACAAATAGAACAGCAACATCGTCTTGGCTAACGGGAACTGCATTCTCAGGAAGTTTTTTCTCGAAGGTCTCTCGCATTCGCCGCATAACACGCAAAAGTATGTGTTCGCTGTGTGTCTCGATAAGAAAACGATTCTTCTTTTGGCCAAGGGAGGACTCCAGAAAGACGTCCCCCAAGTCTGCCTGAAGAGCTGGATGCAAATGGATTTCGGGTTGTTCGATGGCTATGAGTTGATTTTTGGCAGCATAAGCGCCAACTAGCACAGGAAGGACCTGGCTCACGCCGATTCCTACATCGCGGTGACTCACCACAGTGTTCGAGCGTCGATCTATGAGGATGAGTTCATTGAGCTTCTCAATGTCAGATGAACGGATCAAGTTCTGCAGCTTGATGGCCTCTGCTTCAGGGTCCTTTATTACTGGCCAGGACTGTCCCATTCCGTCCTCATCCATCTCATGTTCAAAGTCGAGGCCTTCGTCGTTCAGAATCTCCAGACCGTCCAGAATTGGACCTTCAAGCTGATCTATGCCGACGAGATCCCGAAGCACAAGTTCGTAAGGAGTCTGTAGGCGGTCCGACGAACTAAGCCACGTATTGACCAGAGAACGCACCTTTTCGTCACGACGAAGCACGTCCCATGCATAACCCCCACCCGCAAACCAATTAGGGTCGTGGTGTTGAGAAAATGCCAAATGTCTAGGTGGATAAGAACGCAATGGACCTAAGTATTGCAAATGAAGGATTTCGCCTCTGACAGCTTCTCCAATACCTTGAATTACCTCATTCAAAACGCGCGGGAAGAAGAGTCGGACCGCTCCCGTCAGACTTTGAGAACGCGGACCCTGTATAGGTCTGCCAGTTTCCTCCTGCTCTGTATCAGTCTCCTTTTCTACATAACTCACACCTTTTGGAAAAAGTTTTCCCGGTTTTGCGAGAATACCCGGAACAAGCGAATTGACAGCTGTGGCTAACTCCTCAAAATCGTCTGCCCGAATCGATGTGACGAAAGTCGAGGTCTCTACTATGGCTTTCAAAATCTTTCGGAAAACAGGATGCTCATAATCCAGGCGGTCGAGTTGAAGTCCACCGTCTCTGCGCCTACTCAGACGCAAAAGGCTTTCCCCATCTGCCTGAATCTCATAGGTATGGATTTCCGGAGAGGCATCTGGCAAGGGACGATCCTGATCGTCGAGCGTCATGCCGACAGCGAAGCCAACTGTTACCCGGCCCACAGGGGCCAGGAGTTCGGCCAAGCGGCCTGTAAACAAAGTGGTGTCCACCTCCGCAGACCATTCTATCCGACGGCTGGCCTCCCTGCGATGGACGTATTGGCGGAACCCTCCGAGGTCTACCGCCTCGCCGCCCACATTCGTCCTGTGGACATCAAGCTCACCGGTTTCCAACGCATGCCGTGCGAGGACAATGCTGTGAATGATACTCGACTTTCCGGAGCTATTTGCACCATAGATCAGTGTAAGGGGTCGGATCGGGATTCGCTGCGAGTCAGCGAAAGCCTTGAAATTGCCGAGATGAAGAGCTGTAAGCATAGGTTTCATCCTCAAGTCTTTGCGAGATCATAATGAACACTGACTCATTCCACATACTGTTTCCATTCACGCAACAGGACTTCAATGTGCCATCTCCAGCTTCAGTGCCTTGACTTGAGCTTCCATTTCGGCCAAGAGTTCTTCCATGTGCGCCTCTCGCCATTTGGCAGTGAGATCACCATTGAATGCGCGGTGCAGGATTGTGGAAAACAAGACATCAAGTCGCTGCCCGCTGTCCGATAACCTGACTCGAAGTTGTCTGATTGCTTTGACGTGGGCTGAAAAGCCCAGTTGGATCTCCTTGGGAGGTTGTGGAACCGGAGTATCTGAAAGTTGTGCGGCGTTCAAATGCGGCTGCCCTGAACGACTTTTCAGATTAGCGAAGTAATTGTTTTGAATATGCGGGGTCAGCAAATATGACTCAATGTATTCACCGCAAAAACTCTCACCAGGTGTTACGACAAGATCATAGCCCGCAACCGACCCAGCCCACCGTTCGGTGACTTGCGCCACGTCCCCGGTATAGGCCCCGCTGCGAACGACTATAACTTCGTCAGCGGACAGAAAAGCATTGCGTTTCTCTGGAACACTCTCTCGCCTAACCAAAAGCACATCTTCATCGTTTATTACGCCACGCCTAATGTTCGTGGCGCGTATTAATGGAACACCGCTAGGGTCTGAGTCTGGCGGCTGCCCAAGCCCATATCGTACAGTTGCCCCGCCGTCCGCAAGTGTCATAATATCCCACCCCATCGGATTCGTAGCGGGGTCGCCGAACATTTTGTAAAAGAGAGCGGGGAGGATGCGGGCGGGGATGGCGTCGGCCTCGGCGTGTTTCTTGCGCAGTGCGTCCGCCTGGTCGAGTATCTCCACAATCCGCCGCTGCTCCGAGATGGGGGGGATTTGGATCTTCAATTTCTTCAAATCGGTAAGGGAGACATTTGAGATCAAAGCATGTCGCCCCAGGCCCGCGATTTGTTGAATGTGATAGTTCAGAAAATAATATAGCCATTTCCGCTCGATGATTTCACTGCGCTCAACTAATCTGACAATTCGCTGATTCAGTAAAGCTTCTGGCCCATTCCAAAAGCACGCTCTAAAACTGCCTGACAAGGAAAGTAATAAATCATCCTTATGAATAAGATAACGCTTATCAAAGTCTAAATCCCAAAAAACGAAATTGGAGACATTTGAATCAGTAACGTTCTGAATGCGTATTACTGGTAAGCCCAAACCTTTGTCATTGAAATTTGACGATTTCCATGCATTGCCCGCTTGAAAAGAAGCAACTTCAGACAGCTTTGTAGAAACCCACTTCATACTACTGCCTCCACTTCCAGGAGCAGCTTCTCCAGGCCAGCGGCTATTTCGCGCTCGATAGCAAGGGTCTCGCGGATAAGCTCAGCTGGATCCTCATCCGGGGCTTTCTCGGCGATCTGCGGCTTGTAGCGCCCGGCAGCCAAGTTATAATCGTTCTCCACGACATTTTTGATGCTTGACCACCAGCAACGGGGTTCATCGCTTCCGGGAGGCAGCAGAGTCCCAGACTCAACGCCGGGGATTTTCTTGAATCCCGATTTTTTATACCCATCCCACTGGGAAAGCAGGTCGGGTATGTCGTTGCGCTCGGGCGTCTCAGGACGACCGCCCCCCGAGATCTTGTCCGGATCGAAGCCGTCAGCCCGGACCTCGTAGAACCAAACCTTTTCTTTGTGTTTGGCTTTCTTGTCCTTCTTCGCACCGGAGGATGGCCGTCGGAAAACCAGTACGCCGGTCTTGACACCCGCATAGGGCTTAAAGACTCCAGCCGGAAGCGACACCACTGCCAGCAGGCCGTAGTCCTCAACGAGCTTGCGTCTGAGTTCCACGTGTGCCTTGGTGGATCCGAAAAGTAGCCCCTCAGGGACAACTACCGCGCAACGACCTCCTGGTGCCAAGGCCTCCATCATAACACCCAGGAAGAGCAACTCGCTTTTCTTTGAACGGGTTGGCAAATCCTTCCGGATTGACTCCTTGGGTAGCACACCGGCAAACGGTGGATTCGAGAGGATCACCTTATACTTCCGGTATAGGTCATCTTCAGTTAGCCCTCCCATGTCGGAAAGGGTGTTTGCCCGCTTTACCAAAGCGTGGCGAATGCCGTGGAGTACCAGGTTCATCATTGCGATACGCATCAACTGACGGGAAACATCGATGCCGTACATGGAGCGCTCCAAGAGGTTCCAGTCGGGGATCTTCTCTCCCGGTCCTTTGCGATAGGTCTGCAAAGTGGGAATCTCCCTTTTGGCTTCGTCCATTTTCTGCCTGCGTTTCTCAAGCCACTCTTCACCGTAGATTGGCACTTCTTGGGGCTCCGTGGAATATTTGGCTAGGATATACTCGACTGCATCGATGAGGAAACCACCGGTGCCACAGGCTGGGTCATATATCGTATCGCCTAAATCGGGGGCCACCATTTCAACCATCATGGTTCGTATCTGGCGCGGGGTTCTAAACTGCCCATTTAGAGCGGACTGGCCAAGATGCGTCAACAAGTACTCAAAGATATCTCCTTTAACATCAGTACCCAGCTTCGCGAATTCAATACCATCAATTTCATCAATGACCTGTTTAAGGACGTTGGGGTCCACAATCTCAAGGACGGCGTCACGGAAGTATTCTGCAATTTGAGGTTCCTCTTTGACAAGGTTGCCCATATACGGAAAAACCTGATCCCGGACAAAGTCCCTGAGATCCCTGCCACTCTTGAAACGCCACTTGGACCAGCGATAGCGTGCAGCCTGTTTGGGAAACAGAAGAGCTCCGTTTGCGTTAGGTTTATCCCCCAAGAGTCGAGCCTTGAGTTCACGGCTTGATTCTTCCTCGTCAAGAAGCTTCAAGTAAATCAAGTAGGAAATCTGTTCAATGTAGGTCACCGGATTCGTAACCCCACCGGCCCAAAGAATGTTGGTGATGCGCCTCAGTTTTCTGCGAAGCTCAGTGTTCATATGGCCGTCCTTACGCTGTCTTCTCCTGGAAGACTGACTCGTTCATATCTTCAATAACGGTCTTTAATCCCACTTCTCCAAACAGCTCTACCCCAAGGCCAGCAGCGTTTAGAATCGAAAGTGGTGGATTGAAAAGGTCTTCAAGTTCGATCTTCCCGCTAGCAATACCGCGGTTCTTGAGCAAAGATAAGTATTGCGCTTGATCTGGCGTGAGTGACTTTGATACCAGCCAAGCCTGAAAATTCTCTGTGAGTTCTTCTTCTCTGCTCTTAATTCGTAGTTTACCCAAGGCTGCACGGATAAAGTCAATCAGACTGCCGCCTGGCCGGCGATAGGCGCGCCTCAGGTTATCCTCATTGAAATACATCTCGGGCCGGTTCAGCCGCTCTGCAAGCGCCTGCTCCTCATCTTCGGATAGGGACTCTTCATCGCGGACTTTCCGGATGAGTTCATCATCCTTTACAGCCGTTTGGATTGTCGTACTCCAATTGGTCAAATAGTCCCGCTTGTCTACACGCTCGCCCTCCGGCCCGACTTCAACATAAGTAACGGCATGCAGCCATTCGTCCTGAAGGCCAAGTTCAATAAGATCGCCCGGCGGTTTTGGAGGCCTACTGACCCCAACGGGTGCGCGGCCTGTGCCAGTGCCCGTGAAAATATCCGTGTCACTGTCATTGAAATACTTATGATTTTCAAAGAAGTCGTAAATGACGAACTTTGTCTTGCCGATGTGGGGGGCGGTTCTCGTGCCACGCCCGCGCATCTGCTGGTACAGGATAGGGCTTCGAACCCGGCGGCACATCACAAGATGAAGAACCTCCCGACAATCAAAGCCCGTGTCCAGCATCCCAACGCTTACGGCTACCTGGGGGTAGTCTTCCCACTTGAACTTGCGGATGAGATCGTCGGCATTCGCCACATCGCTGGTAATGACCTCTGCATATCTACCTTTGCATTCCGGGTGTAATTCATTCAGGTAATACGCCAGACGCGCAGCATGGCGCTTGGTGATTGCAAACACGATTGTCTTTCCAGGGCCGATGGGCTGATTCGGGGCCAACTCTTTGTAGTTTTCCCATGCCAATCGATCGAATTCAGCCATCATCTTTCGGTTGGTGTCCTCGTTAGTCCACTTCCGCTCGAATTCAGCTGGGTCGTATGCCTCATCATCCACCTTTGCACCTTTAGCAACAATAAGAGTGATACCAGTGGCGAATTTATAAGGCACAAGGTATTCGTCGGTAAACGCCTGCTGAATGGAAAAGGCAAAATCCGGCTGTTCATCCCGACATTGGTAGAATTGAAAGGTGTTTCGTTCGATGTATGGGGAGGGCGTGGCCGTTAGGCCGATATGAAGCGCGTCAAAGTGAGTAAGGGCAGTCTGCCAGGTCCCGTAAATAGATCGGTGGCATTCGTCGGCAATGACGACATCGAAGTAGCCACTTGTAAATTCTTCATAACGACCGATCATTGTCTGGAGTAAACACACGGTAATCTGTTGCTCCTGTCTGGCCATACCTGGGCGCAGCCAATAGTTACTGTATTCGCCCAAAATGTCTTGAATTGCTTCCTTGGCCTGTTTTGCGAGCTGTTCGCGGTCCACAAGAAAAAGAACACGTTCGGCGCGACCTGCCTGAATGAGGCGTTTGAGGTACAAACAAACAAGATCTGTCTTTCCTGTGCCGGTGGGCAATTCCATGAGGAATCGACGTTTCCCGAGTTCCACAGCTTGGTCAAGGGCCTGCATTGTTTCTTGTTGATACGGACGCACACTCCTGTTTTCTCCTTGACGGGAGTAGTATTCTGGGATCTCGATTGTGGCCAGAGCTTTTCGTGTTGAGCGCATCTCCACCAAGCGTTCAAGATCACGCCTGGAAAAAAAGGAGTTGACAATACGAGCGTCGTCGTTTCCGTAGTCCCAAAAATAGATTAATTCCCCATTGGTGAGAAAAATGAAAGGTGCATCTAATCCTTTGGCATAAGGAAGGACTTGCTGTTTGGCGGTATAGGGCTGAATGGCAGATCTTTTTGCCTCGATGACGGCAAGGGCGCGGCCATTTTGAGAAAGGAGAACATAGTCGGCCCTACCCGTTGGGACGCTATCCCCATCGGCGGTGGTGAGAACAGCGCCCTCGCCGCCAGTACCTTCTCTCACAGGTCGGGCTGTACCTCCGGCCGCCCTCCCATAGACCGCGATTTCAGTGCGAACCTGGGATTTATCGGCCGGGTTCCACCCTGCCTGACGAAGCTGATCATCTATGAGGATTCTTGCGTCTGTCTCTTTTGAAAAATCGGTCACGGGCACCTCACATTGGACGTTCCCTTATCTCACCAGTAAACTCCTGTTGTACGAGAGTCTGGGGCCGTGCGGGGAGATCACCCGTGACGTGCCACACAAGACGGGAAGTCTACTGGTATTGCGGGAAGTAATCCGCAAGATTGTTCCCTCCGAGGTACACATCGCACACTAACCGCCCTCGATCGATGCGATATGCTGCCCCGAGGTCAACATTTTTTCCAAGTATGAGTCTGGTCAGTTTCTCCTTTGCAGCTTGACCGCCATAAGCTTGCAGTTCAGGAGCATCATAACCTGTAGGGCGGACCCGCGATCCGGTTTGCCCGTTCCACTTCCATTGCGGAGAGACGTCAAATGTGTCTCCATCGATAACGCTGATCGCTTGGAATTGTGCCATTGCTTGCCTCCTTGGTTAAGATCTGGGTTGTTTACCCAGCCCCCTATAGAGCAAGCAATGGGCCAAAGTGGGCAGATTCTATGTAATCATTGTAATTTCAGCGCATTGAGTTATTTCGGGTGCCACGGTCCACTCCGGCCACTTTAAACCAAGGTTGAAATATTTTCAACTCCGGTTGAAATTATTCTCCATTTTTCGCACGAATTTGTGAACTGCCTGAGGGGTAATTCCCAGCAGCCTGGCCGCTTCACTCTGATTACCCTTCGCAATTTCTATGGCACGCAGGATTAGCTGTTTGCGAGCGCTGGTAATGAAATCTTCAATAGAAAACCCTTCGCCCGGTTCAGGTAAGACAGCCAAAGGATCTGCATACGTCACAGGCTCTGAAATCATCAAATCATCGGCTTCAAGCACTTCTTGTCTGGCCAATCTTGCTGAACGTTCGATCACATTCTCCAAATCTCGCACATTGCCAGGCCATGAATGGTTTTGTAGTCTCGTTAAAGCAGACGGTGATAACCGCCTAGGTTTCCTGAGCGTGGCGTTCACGCGATCGAGAATATGGAGTGCGATCTTGGGTATATCGCTTTTCCGTTCTCGCAAAGGTGGAAGTCGAATTTCACCGAGATTTAATCTGTAGTAAAGATCTTCACGAAAACGGCCGCGCTTAATAGCTTTTCCTAGATCCTGATTCGTCGCAGCAATAATGCGCACAGTGACCTTGTGTGCTTTTTCGTCTCCGAGAGGCTCTATTAATCCATCCTCGAGAACCCTGAGTAGCTTTGCCTGGGTGGATACTGGCAGTTCGCCAACTTCATCCAGAAATAGGCTTCCCCCGTCGGCCCTATCGAATTTCCCGGTCTGGTCGCTCACCGCACCTGTGAATGCTCCCTTCTTATGACCAAAAAGGACGCTCTCAACAAGATCTTTTGGAATGGCTGCACAGTTTAGAGGCACGAAGTGATCGGCTGGACGCTCGCTAAGCCGGTGTACAAATCTGGCGAAGAGTTCTTTCCCAGTCCCGGTCTCGCCTAAAATCAAAATCGGTGCGCTGGAGACAGCAAGGCCAGCACCGATTTCGAGAGCCCGGCTCATCGCGGGGTGATCGCCTACTATTCCAAGCTCTTTGACTACCATGCCAAAGTCAGGAGGAATAGCATACGTGGCCTTGATCTCACACACCTTGGATCTTACAGAAGGGAAATCTGATGATGTCAAATCGACCTCGAAAACGAGGGGACGGTCTTTGCTGACGAATCGTTCGGGTCGAACATTCAGAATGTGGGCCGGTATTTCACCGCACGCAGCAAGCAAGATCCAACAAGCGTGCATCTGAGGGGTGCCTGACGACACCGAAACATAGTAATTGGCTTTGGGTGTGCTCTCGCAGATCTCGTTAATGTGGGAGCGTAGTCCTTTTAAGATGGCAACATAATCGGTAGGATCTTCGAGCGGGAAATCACGAACCTCAACATCAATCTCTGGGCATGACGACTGCAAAGCCTCTGTGGTGGCTGCAGTATTCTTTTGAGTTTTCGGGGTAGAAAAAAGTATGACCCGATCAAACGACCTGGCTGTAACGAGTGATAGAATTGGCCCAGGTTGTTCTTCCTCGCCGACTAGCCCTAGTGTATATGGATCTTGGAAGCCTGTGAATGTGAGTAGGACGTTCATGCTTACTCGCGCTCGGGAGAAAACAGGGGGTCGCGTCTACACTCTTGACAAATGTGGTAATTGGGGTCTGCCCTTGACATTGGACAACTTGCCCTGTTTTTTGATGATTTAGCTCGAATTTTTATCAGGAACGAGCACCAAAGTAAAGGCCAAGGCCCCGACTTAACATTGATTATGACATACCACTGTGACAGATATGGTCATGCCGATTTTGGATTTTGGCCTCCGGCCCGTAGGGGCCTACGCCCCGGAGGGATTGGGCCCCGGTTAAATAGGCCACAGTGAAATAGATAAAACATTGCACGTGGTAAACTTCGCCCCAGTTGAATATACTTCGCGTTCAACAGGGCAGGCGTTGCACCCCAGTACGATCCTAAAAGACCTACGGGGCAGGCCCCAGTACGATAGTTCCTACCTACCCCGGTTAAACAATTTCCGGTTTAACCCCAGTACGATCATCCAGACCTACCCCAGTACCATCTGCCGGAGCTACAGGGCAGGCCCCGGTTAAACAGTTTCAGGTTTAACCCCAGTACGATAGTGCCTACCTACGGGGCAGGCAGGGCAGGCG
>JAUWXF010000320.1 GCA_030616475.1 Desulfobacterales bacterium | reverse complement strand
AGGAATGGGACCGTATGGTTATCATCGATGCCAATATCTTCAGATCCCAACAGCTCTTTGCCTTGCAGGTTCGGGGCGACTCGATGAAAAATGCCGGTATTTTGCAGGGTGATTTGGTGATCTGCGAGCCCCGCCAGTTTGCAAACGACGGTGAGATCGTTGTAGCGCTGATTAACGGTGAGGAGGCAACGGTGAAGCGATTCTTTTTAAAAAAGCACCACATAGAACTGCGTCCCGAAAACCAGGCATACTCGGTGATGCAATATGGATTCGGAGAGGTGCTGATCCAGGGAAAGGTGATTGGCGTACAACGCGGTCCACTGGATTAGAATTGGTTTGGAGGCGAGAGGGCTATGTTGACCGACACAGCATGGTGAAGGGGCTTGAGTTTGGGACTGTGCACAGTTACCATATCTTTCATACCGGCAAACGCTGACTTTTCATATCCCGCCACAGATTCCGGCGTCGGCTATGTTTTTCATGCCATCGGGCCAGCACACGGCCATATGCGTCGTGACTCAACTCATAGAGCGCTTTCATCCATTGTGCGTGATGGGTATAATCCGACTTATGTGAGTGTGAGGGATCAGGAACGATATAGCGCAGACGGTTTTTCCACACATCCATGGCGGTTGAAAGACAGGTGCCCGCATTCATTTTCTTCAATCCGCTACAACGCGCCTTGCCCAGCAGAGATGTCTCGTGATCTTCGGGAAGGACGATCTTGTAAAAGGTAGGATACTGCTTCTTGAGCTTGCTGCTTTGGGGCAAATCTTTACCCATTTCGAAAGCTCCTCTGTTTCCTTGCTATCGAATTCCTTTACAAGAGATAGAGATAACACCACTTCTCTATAGGTATCAGAGAGCCTTATCCCTTCTGAAGACAGAATTATCTTTGCAATATCAATGGAAGAATTTATGATATTTTCAATCCATCTCTCCAAATCTCTTCGTGTGCTTCTGTTAGCTCTGTAATCTTTCCACGTAACTTGCCTGAAAAGCACATAATCCTTAAGTTCTTCCTCAAGAAAGGCTATATGCTTGATAAGTCTCCCTTTAACCTCTTCTTTCAATGCCTGACCTCTCCATGTAATCACTGATGATGAATTCCCTGAAGTCTTCTGCTATGTCTGTCACAACCACCATGAAATCAAGATACAAGCCCCAGTCATTTATGGTAAGAGGGATGCCCTTTATGGCACTTGCAGCTACAGTAGCAGGAACCCTATTTAGGACAAGAAGCTCCACTTCTTTGTTCAAAAGTCTTTCCAACTCAGCCCAGATCTTATCCTCCCCATTGTAGAAAATCTCCTCTTCGACCTCTACCGGCCTTCTCTTTTCAGGATAGAAATACACAGCTATATCAACATCAGAGCGAATTGTTGCATTGCCCCTTGCCTGTGAACCAAACAAAAAGGAAAACGCGACATCCTTTCTGTTTTCAAAATATTTTCTTAACTTGTCGTCCAAATCAAGCCACCTCTCCATCGCTTTGGATCAACGACATTACCCTCATGGACTAATGTTCATACTTACCATAGAATATAGTCCATATAGGGCGCATCCACGAGTTGGTGAAGCCAATAAAATCCCCCCTAACCCCCATAAGCGCTAAGTTATTTTGTAAACATTCACAGGTTGCATTTATGCCATACGGGGTTGTTTTGAAAGATGAACGTCCAACATCGAACATCGAACGTCGAACGTCGAATAATGATGTCGCTCCGCTTCTCAAATTTTTTAAAATCGAAAGAAAAAAGCCAATACCGAACATTCAAGGGCTATTTCTGTTTCTTTTCAGCCGTTTTGATACTCGTAACGAAAATCTTAATTAATTCTTCTGTTTCCTGTCTTTATGATTCGCACCGAATACTCGAGCAGCCTTTCTTCCAGGTCATATGTCTGTTT
>JAUWXF010000093.1 GCA_030616475.1 Desulfobacterales bacterium | reverse complement strand
TTCCTCGTTGTCACTGCGTTCTCCCCTGAAACCCGAAACCTGAAACCTGAAACCTGAGGAATATATATATCTTTTTATAGATTCTCAAAATTAACAAAAGTCTATCCCTATTAAGCGAATGATAAGTCATAAATGGATTGTTTCAATATGTTGTACTGCCCGTGGTCCGTGATCTGTCGTTGATTCAACCAAGAAAACGGGCGTCTTATTATTCGTCGCTTGTTCTTTTCCCCTGCCTGCGCCCAAAGATCAGGTAAACGAGCCCTCCAAGACACGGGACAAAAACGACAAACACCCCCCATAGGGCCTTCTTTTTCAAGGTGCCAAAATCCCGATAGGCCACGTCCACGATTGCCCAGAACGTGGGAACCATAGGTAGCAAAAGAATCAAAAGGATTAAGCCGTGACTCATATCAACTTCCGGCTGGTCTGGTTTTCATCTTGGGCGAAGCTTTCCCAGGCGCTCAGCCACCTTAAGGATTGTTTCTGCATAATATTTGCTGCGATTATAAAAAAGCAAGATGCGAAAAGCCTCACGGCGCTTCAGCCCGGCCCGCCATCCGTGCTGCTTAAGGTAGTTGGCGATACTCTCAATAGCATCTTCATGGTTACACAGGTTGATCTGGCCATCTCGGTTGCCGTCCTGAGCAAACCGCAGTACGCTTGAAGGCACAAACTGGGCAATCCCCAGCGCGCCGGCATAAGAGCCATGTACGGAGTACGGGTCTACCTTTTGGGCGTCCACGTATTGCAGAAAGGCCTTAAGTTCACCATATGCCCAGGTCGATTTTCGACGGGCCCACGTGTCAAATTGGCTCCTTGAACCCGGTGCCTTGTGTTTGACATGAGTGTGCCAAAGCATGTCCCGAGTATCCTTATCATCAAGGGCCGCCAGGGACGACAGGGTATTGAGTACCAGGCGCTTCCCGATCAAAGTGCCCAGTCTCGACTCCACCAGGATGATGGCGGCAATGACCCCCTCCTCCACACCGTACACGCTTTGTGCCTGCCTTAATGCCTTCTGATGTTGCCGAAGATAGTCATTCGCCTGGTCGATAGAAGATTGGGTCGAGAATTGGTCGTAGTTCAAGGTCGCTTCACGATGCGAGAAATAGGCTGTAAGACCCTGTTGGTCAAAGGTCACCTCTGGCCTGGAATAGAGCGATCGTATGAGGGACCTGTCAAATCCGTCCCGTATGAGTCGTTTTTGAAGGATAGCATATGGATGAGGCCTGCTTGATGGTTCGCCACAGGCGTTGTCAGTGCAACCTATCAGCCAGAAAAAACTCAAAACCGCCACTGTTAGCAAGTGTAGGGCGGCTTCCCAATAACTATACCGGAATAAGAAAGTAGAATTCATTTCCAAGTTCTTCTGCTTTATGACCAACAATCCCCCCATGGACTTCAACCACATTCTTCACAAAATAAAGCCCGTGACCCATCCCTTCCACTGACTCCCTCCGTGTAAGTCGAAAACCTTCGTCAAAAACATGCGCTGCATCTTCCTGGTCAATAGGTAGCCCTGAAGAAAAAACATCGAAGCGCACACCATGATGTCCTCGACCAAAAAAGTTTTCAATGAGTGACATCCTGCAATCAACTTTCTTAAGCATTTTTCCTGAAAGCTCTACAACTGATTTAGCGTACTTTGCAGCATTTGAAAAGAGGTTGGCAACCACCTGAGCCATTAGCCCTTTGTCCACCTTAACTCGCAGGTCTTCAGACAACTTATGATCCTTCATGATGTGGTCAATCATAATACCTTGTTGGACAAACCGATCCCTGTATCGTTCCAGTTGGGGCATTATAATATCCTGCCACAAGTAACAGGGGGCCTTCCTAAGAATGTATTCGCCAAACAAGAAGTGGTCCGGACGAAACAAGGTTTCCAAGAAAAGGCTGGTGTGTTTGTAATGTTGCTCGATGTTCTCCTGATCACTGAACATGGCCCTGTTGATCACAATCACGCTTTCCACTATTTCAGTGATCCTGGCATACAGTTTTGGGTCCTGATATTTGACTTCATCAAGGAGGCTGTTAAGATCACTCTCGACCTCCTTGTTTGTGTTCAAATATTTTCTGATCTTCCTGAAGTAATACTTGTACCGGATGTTCGGCACAATCACATTGTGCTCTATGTCTGCCACCAAATTGTTGATAAATTTAAGGTGCTTAATGTTCTGTTCGGCGAGGAATTTGTTGTACATATTGTAGCCTATGCGGTTGACATACTTTTGGATATAGAAACGCTGAGCATCGGTGAGGTCACGGGCACGGGTCACCTCAAACATGCCGATAACGCCTAATGAACTATGAAAAAGAATGTGGCTGGCAGGCGTTTTCTTGCCGTGGATCGGAACTACATAGGCGTGGCCGTGTTGATATGGCACATCTGTGACTTTAATACTGTCAGGCACCTTGATCTTTGTATCGCTGACGCCAGGATGACTGCTTGCCACCCATGTTATGGCTTCGGTCTTAGGATCGATCAGATACAGATTGCTTTGCAGTCCAAAAAAAACCCGAGGCACGGTAACGCTCACCATGTAGAGGTTTTCCAGGCTGTCATATTCTTGGGCCAGGTCAAAAAAGGTATTTAACGCAGCCATCTCATGTTTTTCAAAACCATAGGTGGCATAATCTTCCTTTTTCTGCTCGACCCGTTTCAGGATAGAGTTAAATGCGTCCATAAACCGAAGTTACCCTTTGCCGATTCCTTTGTAGAGAAAGCCAGCTTTTTCAGCCCTGGCCCGATTCAATACGTTGCGCCCGTCAACAATAATAGGTGTCCGCATAAGGGATTTCAGCTTCTTTAGGTTTAGCTTAAAGTACGGTTTGTGCTTGGTTGAAATCACGATACAGTCAGCCCCTTTGACCACATGATTTAGATCGCGGCTCAGTTCAGCCTCGGGAAAGGTGCGCACATACGGATCATGGGCCACAACCTCAGCGCCGTATGTCTCCATCTCCCGGATGAGGTCATAGGCAGGGGTATTTCTGACATCGTCAGAGTCTTCAAGATAGGCCACGCCCAAAAGAGCGATCTTGGCATCCCTAAGGGCGATTTTTCTGGATGCAAGAGCCTCCCTGATCATCTCTGTGGCATGGATCGGCATGAAGTCGTTGATTTTTCTGGCCAGTTGAACAAACTCGGGATTGATAGGGAATTTGCCGTACTTCTTAACTCCATAATTCAGAAGCCAGGTATCTTTCGGAAGGCAGTGTCCACCCACGCCAATCCCTGGTACGTGCATATGGCGCTCGGCGCGGGAGTTGATCAGATCGCGTACCTCATACACATCGATACCCAGACTTTCACACACCATTGCCGTCTCATTGGCAAAGGCTATGTTTACGTCTCGATAGGCGTTCTCGATGGTCTTGGAGGTTTCGGCTGTCAGGATATCTGTGGGCAGGATCTTGGCTTTGACGATTTTCTTGTACATTTCAACAGCCTTGTCGCAGCTTTTCTTGTTAACGCCACCCACGATCCTGGGAAGGTTTATTATATAATCCAGGAGACAACCAGGCATGAGCCGCTCATAAGAATAAGCAAAGTAAAAATCGCGGCCTGCTTTCAGTCCGGATTTTCGCTCAAGTATAGGCTGTATGACAAACTGGGTTGTGCCAGGTGCCACTGTTGACTCGATCACCACCAGGGTCCCCTTTTTCATGTGGGTCCCAACATGCCTTGAGACCTCTTTAAGGGCAAGATACCTTGGCATGTGATCCGCGCCGTCAGTAGGGGTTTGCACATCGATCAACACAATGTCCATGTGCTTGATGACCGAAAAATCGTCAGTCACCCGGAAGCTGCCCTTTTTCACAACGCGGCTGATCAAATCGTCCAGCCCGGGTTCCTCGCCTTCAATTGGAGACTTGCCTGCATTTAAAACGTCTATTTTCCATCCCGATCGCTGAGAACGCCTCTGGATGCCGGTGACATCCATGCCTTTTTGGTCTGCAAGAAGGGCAGCCACCGGTATACCCACATAGCCCATACCGATGACAGCAATCTTATTCAAATCATCTCTTCCCATTCATACCTCCCTACGAGTCGTAGGCTCATACGAGCCCTCCGGGGCGTAGGCCTCTCCGAGCTGTAGGCTCTACGAGCCGGAAGCCTACGGGCCAGAGGCCGGAGGCCGTGCCAGTTGTGCTTATTATTTTTTTACGTTGTTTGACGCAGATTGTCAAACAAAACCTTCTTCTTAGCGTTTTTCAAAGCGTGTGTGACATCTATGCTCTACCTCTTGAGTACCCAAATCGCCTTGTCAAATGATCGGCGTAACCGTTCACGGAGTATTGGAGTATTGGAGTACTGGTACTCCACTTTCCTATGGTAGGTAAGACACTTTGTAACAGTATGCAAGAAACCGTGAACAGGTACGGATCGACCTACGTCAGCCGGGCGGTGGGCGTCTGCAAAAAATTCGTTTTTCTTGCACCCAAGTTCATGGTATCTTGCAACTCGCTCCGCAATTGGTAGAGCCTGCCCGCCAATGCCACTCTTTAGCAGGTGGCGAAGTCCTCACGGGCGGGGAGGCGATGGCAGGCGTGTCGCTCCCGCTCAGGCGAGGCAGGCGGGTGGTCGAGTAGTTGAGTGGCGGAACGACTCGACTGTTTAATCCGCCGCAGGCGGAACTAAAGTCGTGGGAATTTCAATAAGTTGTAGAAATTCCGAGACATGGAGAATCCATCTTGAAAAGTAACAAGGCAAGCAAAACGATCTTTGTATGTCAGGGTTGTGCATATCAATCACTCAAATGGATGGGTAAATGCCCTGAGTGTGGCGAATGGGGCAGCTTGGTGGAGGAAAGGCAGAGCCCCACCCTTTCATCCGGCGGATCGATGCCTGCCCGCTGGGCTCGACCTGTTCCGATCGACGCAGTGCAAATGAATCAGCAAAGCCGCCTCAGTACAGGTATACAGGAATTTGACAGGGTGCTCGGGGGTGGGCTGGTTCCCGGGTCCCTTATTCTGGTAGGAGGAGATCCGGGCATTGGCAAGTCCACACTGATGCTCCAGGTCTTGCACCGGCTTGCAGAGGGCAAGCACAAGGTGCTTTACATCTCCGGCGAGGAATCCCTTGAGCAGATCAAGCTTCGAAGTGACCGCCTCGGTACCAGTTCGGACGATCTATGGGTGGTATCAGAGGTCGCGCTCGAATCGATAAGGGCCGTGGCCGATGAAATGGTTCCGAATGCAATGGTCGTGGATTCGATTCAAACCGTGTTTACCCATGAATTGACCTCTGCACCTGGAAGCGTCAGCCAGGTGCGGGAGGCGACGATGCACCTCATGCACCTGGCAAAGCGGACCGGCATTCCGATTTTCTTGGTAGGACACGTTACCAAAGACGGTGCCATAGCAGGCCCCAGGCTCCTGGAACACATCGTCGATACAGTGCTCTATTTTGAGGGCGAGCAGAACAACATCTTTCGCATACTTCGTGCAGTCAAGAATCGCTTTGGTTCCACCAACGAGATAGGCGTGTTTGAGATGAGGGATAATGGACTTTGTGAAGTTCTGAATCCTTCCGCAATATTCGTTTCTCAACGTCCATCTCTTGTCCCCGGTTCTGTGGTAACAGCCAGCATCGAAGGCTCCAGGCCCATATTGCTTGAGCTCCAGGCCCTTGTTGGCCGAGCCAGCTTTGGCACCCCACGGAGAACAGTCCTGGGTGTGGACTACAACAGGGTTTCTCTGCTTGTCGCTGTCATGGAAAAGAAACTTGGTCTGGAGTTAATGAATCAAGACATTTTTGTCAATGTAACCGGTGGCGTAAAGGTGGATGAGCCTGCTGTAGATCTTGGGATTGTCTCGGCTATTGCTTCGAGTTTCTTTGATAAACCTGTCAAGGAGTCTACTCTGGTCTTTGGTGAGATCGGGCTAACAGGGGAAGTTCGCGGAATCAGTCAAGCCGAGTCGAGGGTGCACGAGGCACGAAAAATGGGTTTTAGGCGGTGCCTCCTTCCCGGAAACAATCTGAAGCACCTCAAAGGGCTGACCGATATTGAGATGGTCGGGGTGCAGACAATCTCAGAGCTGGTTGATTTGTTGTTCTGACTTGATTGTATACCTTTTTGGGAGGCAATCCCCACCCGCGGCGGATCATACTAAAAGCACGAAGCGATTTTAGTAGGCGTTCACAGGTTCAGAGTTCACCGTCTTTTGATTGTCGATTTACGATTGTCGATTGTCGATTGTTTTTTCATTGTTCAATCTTCAATCTTCAATGTTAACCCTGAACCTCTGAACCCGTGAACGGTTACTAATAAAACGTCTCGGAATTTCTACAACCTGTTGACATTATAGCGCTTTATTAGCTTGGCTGCTATCCCGAGAAAGGAATGATGGAATATTGGAATACTGGACACGAAGTGAAGCCTGCGCTCATGATGTAGAAGATAAAAAGACCAAAATCCACTTAAACCCATTATTCCACCATTCCATTATTCCACTATTCCCTGGCCCAGACCGGGTTTTTCTTTCGGAAGCATTGTCCAACTTCTGTCGCGCCAGGGCGGGCCAATTGCGGAGCGAAGCGGAGCTAAGTTCTAAAGTATCCCATGACAATGCCGATTAAATAGATAACAGGGGGTTTCTGTCGTGGATATTGTAGTTGGTGGCCCATCATACGTCAAAATGGACCCATCAGAAGAGAAAGTTACCCTTCCTGTCGGCAAAAAGGTGGTCCGCAAGGATCGTCGTAAGAAAAAACAGGATCGTCGGAGAAGTGTGAGGGAAGGGATCCTTGTTTCTCTTTCTGTGGACAATGATCGACGTGTTTTGAGAGATAGAAGAAAAGCCAGTTCCTAAGATTGATGTCACTATTTTTGTAATATCCCCAAGATTTTCCTATTCATCTTCATCCTCTCTCGTAATCTTAACGTCTCGGAAATTGTACAACTTATTGACATTACAGCACTTTATTAGCTTGGCTGCAATCCCAAGATAGGAATGATGGAATATTGGACACGAAGTGAAGCCTGCGCTCATGATGTAAAAGATAAAAAGACCAAAATTCTCTTAAACCCAACATGAGCGCAAGCTTCACTTCGTGTCCACCATTCCAGTATTCCATTATTCCAATTGTGAGCGAAGCGAACCAACTTGAAATTTTGGCAGTCTTGGTTTTACATGCTTGACACTTTGTAACTGGTTTTGTAAAGATACTCCAGATACACACTCCCGTATTCCACAGTGTCAAATTTCAAGTGGCACAGTTAGGGTTTGTTTGGAAGGTGAGCCACCCTCTTCTCTTGTATGAGAGTGGGGTGGTGTGGAGGCAGAGGAATTAACAAAACTACGTTTTCAGCGAGGAGGTTTTTATGAATATGATTACGATAATTTCGGGTATCATCCTTGTGGCGTTTTTTCTGGCTTCGGCCATACGAATCCTCAATGAATATGAGCGGGGGGTCATCTTTCGCCTGGGGCGGGTGATCGGCGCCAAAGGCCCCGGCTTGATTATTTTAATACCCATTGTTGACAAGATGGTGAAGGTGAGCCTGCGTCTGATTGCTATGGATGTTGACCCACAGGATGTAATTACGCGGGACAACGTGTCTGTGAAGGTAAATGCAGTTATCTACTTCAGGGTCATAGACACGGTAAAGTCGATCATTGAGGTAGAGAACTACATGTATGCAACATCCCAGCTTGCGCAGACCACGCTTCGGAGTGTGTGCGGACAGGCCGAGTTGGACGAGCTTCTTTCCGAGCGGGAAAAGATTAACAGCAAACTCCAGGAGATCCTGGATACTCATACTGATCCATGGGGGATCAAGGTCTCCACAGTAGAGGTCAAGCATATCGATCTCCCGCAGGAGATGCAGAGGTCCATGGCTAAGCAGGCCGAGGCCGAGCGCGAGCGGCGTGCCAAGGTGATAAATGCAGAGGGTGAATATCAGGCGGCCGGCAGGTTGGCCGAGGCAGCGGCTATTATCGGGGACCACCCCATGGCCTTGCAGCTAAGGTATCTCCAGACCCTCAGCGAGATCTCTGCTGAAAACAATTCCACAACCGTGTTTCCGATTCCGATAGATCTTTTCAAACCGTTTCTCTCTCTGGTTGAGAAGGTAAGTCCTGAAAAAGATTGAAGAGACAGAAAAGGAGAAACAGGACATGGGAAAAAAGGAGAAAAAAGAGAAAAAGGAAAAACCCCTGGATAGGATGACAGCCAAAGAGCTGCGGGAGACAGCTTTAAAGATTCCGGAGATAACCGGGGTGCACGGCATGAATAAGGCCGAACTGCTAACTGCGATCAAGAAGGCACGGGGCATTGTGGATGTCAAGACCGAGAAATCAGACGTTTCAATACGTGAGATCAAGACGAAGATTCAGGCCCTCAAAACGCAAAAAGCCGGGGCTTACGAAAACGAGGACAAGGCAAGGGCAAGGATATTGAGACGACGTATAAGCCGTCTTAAGAAAAAGACAAGGAGAGCCGCATAGGGCCCGCCCGACATGCTCACCCGTCGTAACATAGCCTTTGACATAGATGGGGTGTTTGCCAATACCATGGCGCTATTCTTGGAAATCGGACGCAAGGAGTATGGCATCAACCATATTCGATACCAGGACATCACCGAGTATTTTCTGGAAGAGTGCTTAGACATAGATCCTGAGATCATTAGAGTCATAATAAATCGCATATTGGAAGGAGACTTTGAGCCAGAGCTCAAACCGATTGACGGGGCTGTTGAAGTACTTTCTGAAATTGCGCAGACACACCCACTCCTTTTTGTGACAGCGCGGCCTAAGCTTTCAACCATCAAGGAATGGGTGCACAGGATGCTTCCTGTTAGATCGTCCGACATTGAAGTGATTGCCACAGGCACGTTTGAAGGTAAGGCCGATGTGCTCAATGCACGCGGTATCCGATATTTCATAGAGGACTGCTCTGAGATTTGTTATATGTTGAGTGAGCATGCAATCACGCCTATCCTGTTCAGCCAACCCTGGAATCGCTCTCCCAATCATCCTTTCACGGAGGTCAGCAGTTGGGCAGAGATTAAGGCCCTTTTTAACCTCCATTCCAGTTAATTCCTGCCATTTTTTCTTTGATTAATCTAAAAACTGTGGTAGTTATTGCTTTTTTCTAAAGCACGGTTCTGTCAAAACCCAGGGGCTGGCTATAGAGTTTAGACCAGGATTGCCATGAGAGGATGGATAGATAGTTTTATCGAAGCCCTGTCGGCTGAAAAGGGTTTTTCGCCCAACACCTGCCTTGCCTACCGAAACGACCTTGAGCAGTTTTTGGCCTATCTTCGAGATTCGGCGAGTGGCCTGCTTAGGAGGGGGAAAAAGGTAGATGTCCGTGATGTGGATGACATGGTAATCCGTTCATATCTGGGTTTTTTATATAACAAGAACAAAAAGAGCACCATTGCCCGGAAACTTTCAGCCCTGAGGTCCTTTTTCCGGTTCCTGGTCAAAAGAGGGGTTATAAGCGCAAATCCGGCAGAGACGGTCTTGACGCCCAAGCGGGGAAGGCCAGTGCCGAACTATCTCCCTGTGGATGAAATGTTTCGCGTATTGGACGGGGTGAAGGGGGAGTCCGTGCTTGCCTCCCGGAACCGGGCCATTTTAGAGACCCTCTATTCCACGGGTGTGCGAGTTGCTGAGCTGGCAGGCATGGATGTTGGGGATGTAGATTTCGATAGAGGCTTCGTGCGGGTGATCGGGAAAGGGAACAAAGAGCGCTTGGCCCCTGTGGGAAAAAAGGCTCTTACTTGTATACGTGCTTACCTGGACAAAAGGGGGGAGGCCACGGGACCCGGGATCCAAGGCGGCGAACCCTTGTTTTTGAACAGCAGAGGAGGGCGTTTAAGCACCCGTTCCATTGCACGCTTGCTGGAACAGGTGGTTCGACAGTTGGGACTGTTGCGTCCAATAAGTCCCCACGGGCTCCGGCACACCTTTGCCACCCACATGCTTGATGCTGGAGCAGACCTCCGGGTGGTCCAGGAATTGCTGGGTCACGCAAGCCTGACTACGACCCAAAGATATACGCACGTGAGTATTGACAGGTTAATGGAGGTTTATGACAAAGCACACCCCAGGCGGTAGGGATAGGGATAGTGCCTAAAGTGATCTAAAGTGCCTAAAGTGACTAAAGTTGTGGATAGAAGAAATCAGATCACAAAATCCGGGACTTCTATTGGGAATAAATAAATGAAGAAAATGATTTTAGGTTGACTATTTAAGGCCTTTTATCTTTTAAAATTTTAGGCACTTTAGTTCACTTTAGGCACTTTAGTTCACTTTTTGGTATAGCTTATTCGGGTTAGGAGGGTGGGAGAGTTGAAATGAGCGGAAGATACATGAATCTTCATGGAACTACGATCTTGGCGGTGCGACGGGGCAGGCACGTGGCCGTGGCAGGCGATGGCCAGGTGACCATTAAGGATACCGTCATGAAACACCACGCCAAGAAGGTTCGAAAAATATATAAAGATAAAATTGTCGTCGGCTTTGCCGGAGCCACGGCTGACGCGCTGAATCTATATGAACGCTTTGAAGGAAAGCTTGAACAATTCAATGGAAATCTCACACGATCCGCCGTTGAGTTGGCCAAGGACTGGAGGACCGACAAGTACTTGAGACGACTGGAAGCTATTCTGGTGGCCGTTGACGCCGATCACTTGTTCCTGATATCCGGAAACGGCGATGTGATTGAGCCGGATGAGGGGGTTTTGGGGATTGGATCGGGTGGAGCGTATGCTCAGGCTGCCGCGATTGCCCTGATCAGTTACACTGACCTGGATGCAAGAACGATTGCGGATGCTGCCATGAAGATTGCGGCCGGGCTTTGCATTTACACCAACGAGGACATTACCATTGAAGAGCTCAAATGATATGAAACAACTGACACCACGCGAAATCGTATCAGAGCTGGACAAGTACATCATTAGCCAGAAGGATGCCAAACGCTCTGTGGCCATTGCTCTGAGAAACCGTTGGCGGCGACAGCAGGTCCCGGAAGATTTGCGGGATGAGATTGCCCCGAAAAACATTATTTTGATTGGGCCGACAGGGGTTGGAAAGACCGAGATTGCAAGACGCCTGGCCCGGCTTGCGAATTCTCCCTTTTTGAAGATTGAGGCCTCCAAGTTTACTGAAGTGGGGTACGTGGGACGGGATGTGGAGTCCATGATCCGTGATCTAACAGAGCTGGCCGTCAATATGGTAAGGTCAGATGAGCAGGAAGCGGTCAAGACAAAGGCTCAAAGGATTGCTGAGGAGCGGATGCTTGATATCCTCCTCCCGCCCAAGAGGGAGCCTGAGACATCCAAGGATACTGAGGGAGAAGAAAAGACACTGGAGCTGGTCAGGAAAAACGTAACCGATACCCCCTCGACACGTGAAAAGATTCGGAAGATGTTACACGAGGGTAAACTTGACAATCGTTATGTTGATCTGGAGGTGGCGGAGCGCAGCATGCCCGTGGTGGAGATATTTTCGAGTGTCGGGCTGGAGGAGATGGACATCAACCTGAAGGATATGTTTGGCAGCATGTTCCCGAAACGGACCAAGAAGCGGAAAGTAAAGGTTCCGGAAGCACTGGAAATCCTCACTCAGGAGGAGGCCCAAAGGCTGGTGGACATGGATAAAGTGGTAAAGAAGGCGATCGGCAAGGTCGAACAGACGGGGATTATTTTCCTTGATGAGATCGACAAGATCAGCGGCAGAGAGGGGACACACGGGCCGGATGTATCGAGGGAAGGTGTTCAGCGGGACCTCCTTCCCATTGTGGAAGGATCAACGGTCACTACAAAGTACGGCATGGTGAAGACCGACCATATTCTCTTTATTGCCTCTGGGGCCTTTCATGCCAGCAAGCCCTCTGACCTGGTCCCGGAACTCCAGGGTCGGTTCCCGATCCGGGTCGAACTCAAGTCTCTGGGTAAGGAAGATTTTGTCAGAATACTGACTGAGCCGAAGAATGCCCTTGTTCTTCAGTACAAGGCCTTGCTCAAGACCGAGGGTATAGATTTGGTGTTCAAAGACGATGCAATTTCCGCCCTCGCAGAGATTGCCACTGAGGTGAATGAGCGTACTGAAAACATAGGTGCCAGAAGGCTCCACACGGTCATAGAACGGCTCCTTGATGAGATTCTGTTTCATGCGCCGGAGCTTTCCGAGCAACAGATTATTATAGATGCCGGGTATGTGTATGAAAAGTTAAAAGACATCAAGGATGACGAGGACCTGAGTCGATATATCCTGTAAGGATTGACGATTGACGATTGATGATTGA
>JAUWXF010000036.1 GCA_030616475.1 Desulfobacterales bacterium | reverse complement strand
TGAAAACATTATCGCATACAGGCAATCCGATTCTAAACCGGCTCAAACTCGCGCATAAGTGAGCGTAAAGAAAGAACAGGTAATAACTTTTGTAACTAACCTCGATTATGGCGGATATCATTTAACCATTAGAAAAAATATGCCATTGTACTGTTCTTTCTTAACGCTCACTAATACGCTCAAACAGTGACCCGCTTTAGAATCGGATCACCTGTATGCTCGTTAGGCTCGGTTTTTCAATAGGCTAAATTGATACGAAAAATGCGCTTTTCCTTAAATCCGCAATCCGAAATGCTATAGGCCTTGCCATGACCGTGAGAAAAGGACAGATTCTGGAATTAAGGATCGAAAGGTTGATTCTTGGGGGCAGGGGTCTTGCCCGGGTGAATGGCCTGGCCATATTCGTGGAAAAGGCCGTGCCCGGCGATGAGGTGCGAGTCAGGGTATTCAAGAAGAAAAAAAATCACGCTGAAGCGCGCCTTGTTGAATTGATAGCCCCATCGCCTTTCAGGGTAGAGCCAGCGTGCCGCTATTGCGGTTCTTGCGGCGGATGTACGTGGCAATTTCTTGATTACGAAAAACAGCTCTTTTTCAAAAGAGAGCACATAGTCGAATCCCTGGAACACATCGGTCAACTCACAAGCATGCGGGTGCAGCCCCTTATACCATCTGAGAAGATATTTGGCTACCGTAACAAGATGGAGTTTTCCTTTTCTGACCGCAGGTGGCTGTTGCCCGAAGAACTCCACGTGAAGGATATTTCGAAGGACTTTGCCCTGGGTCTTCACGTGCCGGGCACCTTTGATAAGGTTCTCGATATTGAGGCCTGCCTGCTGCTGCCAGACACGGGAAACAAGATCCTAAGTGATGTGCGACACTATGTCAAAGAGAGCCGTATACCACCTTATGGGCTGAGGTCCCACAAGGGGTTTTGGCGATTTTTAATGCTCAGGCATGCTTCAAGCCATGACAACTGGATGGTTAATATCATTACATCAGAAGAGCAAAGGCCCTGGGTTCAACCATTAGCCGATCTGCTGTACCAAAAGCATAAAAACATTACCTCGGTTGTTAACAATGTCAACGCAAGGAAAGCCGGGATCGCTGTTGGCCAGTGGGAGATACTCCTTTCAGGCGAGCCTTTCATCTCCGACAAGATCGCAGGATTTGACTTTGAGATATCAGCCAATTCATTTTTTCAAACGAATACTGCCGGGGCTGCTCGCCTCTATGAAACCGTGAAGGCTTACGCCGGGCTGACAGGCAAGGAAACCGTAGTGGATCTGTACAGCGGGACCGGTACGATCCCGATATTCTTGTCTGATGGTGCAAGAAAGGTTATAGGCATTGAGATTTCAGAAGGGGCTGTGCGGGATGCACAAAAAAACTGCCAGAAAAACCGCATCAGAAACTGTCGGTTTATATGCAAAGAGATCAAAGAAGGCCTCAAGGATGTCACAGACAGGCCCGATGTGATGGTCATCGACCCCCCAAGAGTAGGCATGCAAAGAGATGTGATAAAGATCGTTCGCAGCCTGTCTCCCGGCAGAATCGTTTATCTCTCCTGTAATCCGGCCACACTTGCACGGGACCTTGCCTTGCTAAAGGAAGACTATCTTGTTGAGGAAGTCCAACCTATTGATATGTTTCCTCATACCTACCACATAGAGTCTGTGGCAAGGCTCGAAAAATCACCTTAGTACAATCTCGAAAAAGACTCATTGTATGCATTTTTTCTTGGAATAGCTGGTTAACATAGGCTAATAGAAAAACAAAAAGGGGAGGGATGCAAAATGCCGACTTATGAATACGAATGTGAAAAGTGCAAACACCAGTTTTCTCTCGTGTTGAGCATCGCAGAGCACGATAAGAAGAAGATAACCTGTCCCGAGTGCAAAAGCGGAAAGGTGAAACAAATCGTTTCTCCTTTCATCACTCAGACCTCAAAAAAAAGTTAACCGTAGTAGCTCGCACGGCTGTTGAGACTTTTGCACGCCATTGAGTTTTGTCCAACGTCAAGGCAAGCCCGAAGTTGCACTTTGCTTGAGTTCTTCCACAAGCCGATATGGTACCCTCAGGTCCCCTCTTCCGATCCCAATATGAACCCCTGGACTCACCATTCCGTGAAAATCTGTTCCACCCGTAACAAGAAGCCCATGGCGATCAGCAAGGCGCTCATACAGGGCAGTGAGCTCAGGTCCATGGCCTGGATAGTAGACCTCCACACCTTTTAACCCTGCCTGTTTCAAGTCAGCAAGGACCCTGTCCAGGTCCCCCTCGGTCTTTGCGTTCAAAGTAAAGGGATGAGCCAGCACTGGGACGCCTCCTGCCCCCAAGATGGTCTGGATCGCCTCGACAGGCAGAAGTCGGTATCTTTCGACATAGGTGGGACGACCTTTTTTTAGAAGCTTGTTGAAGGCCTCGTCAATGGTTTGAACAGCCTTCTTGTGAACCAGCACCTGGGCGATGTGGGGCCTTCCAATCTGGCCCCCACCTGAAACCTTTAAGACCTCATCATAGCTTATATCAACTCCGACATCTTGAAGCCTTCTTATGATCTCTAGGTTTCTGTTGGCACGGGCCTCTTGCACGACCTTGAGGGTCTGTCCAAGAGAGACGTCATCCAAACGCATCAGGTAACCCAACATGTGCATCGTACCAGAGTCAAAGCTAACACTGATCTCAATTCCTGGCAGTATCTCAACGCCAGAGGAATCCTGGTGACGCAAGGCCTCAACCGAGCCCTCAACGGTATCGTGATCTGTGATCGCTATGGCGCGAAGGCCCACCTTCCTGGCGGTTTCGATGATCTCTGCGGGCGAAAGAGAACCATCAGAGGCTGTGGAGTGGATATGGAGATCAACATAGGCGGGCTTTAGGGGGGTATTTGAATGTAAGATACTCAAGAGGATTCAAACCCCAAGGGCATCTTCCATCGCCTCTTCCTTGGTCTTGCATCCAATACATTGTGTGGTTACTGGCCGGGCCTTCAGGCGCTTAATTGAGATCTCAGAGCCGCAGGTCTCACAAATCCCATATGTACCCTTATCCATTCGCTCAAGGGCTTCCCGGATCTTCACGATTAATTTTCGCTCCCTGTCTCGTATCCGGAGCAGAAAGTTGCGGTCGGACTCAAGGGCGGCCCGATCTGCGGGGTCAGGAAAATTCACAATCTCACCTGTCATGCCCGATAGTGTCTCATTGGCCTCAGCCAGCAGATTTTCCAGACGTTCGGTCAGAAGCTTTGTGAAATACTTAATGTCCTTCTTTTTCATTGCAAAATCTGCTAAACAAGTAGAACTTAGTTCGCTCCGCTCACAATTGGAATATTGGAATAATGGGTTTGCGGGGATTTTTGTCTTTTTTATCTTCTACATCATTCCGATATTCCATCATTCCTTTCTTGGGACCGCAGGCAAGCTAATAAAGTCTTATGATTTCACCAGGTTGTAGAATTTCCAAGACGTCAAGTTACGAGATCGCTGTGCGATTTTATATAACGCGGCTACGCCACTTAAAAAAAGACAAGATTTTACGGGAATTTCAAATGACAAATTCTCAAGATATATTGCCGCCCTACTGATGATAAACATATCCATTACCATACGAAAAACCCCTTGTAAAGGGAAAAAACTTCGTCTATGCATCGCCTGAGCTTTGGCCAGTGCGACTCCATGGGGAGTGGACATACTTTTTCGCTACTGACCGAAGTACCGATTTCCGGATTGGACTTTGGACTTGAAAAACCCGGCGATTATGGTAAGGACGGGGAATACAAGAGTGTGAGGGTATTCAGATCGTGCTGAGTACCCTTTTTCTATAATTTTTAGAGTCCTAATTTGACGTCTCGGAATGTCTGCAACTCGTTGAAATTCCTACGACTTTAGTCGGGTAGTTAAATAGTCGAGTCGTCAACTTGCCCGCCATTGCCATGCACCTGCCCGCCATTGCCAGAGATCGTGGCATGTACGCTACGTGCCGTACGTGGCGTTGGCAGGCGGGTGCCGGCATATAGGCCGTATACTGTGATAGGTGTTGGCAGGCGGGGTTGAAAGGTAGTTGAAACCCTGGCCCAGACCGGGTTTTTCTCCCTGCGGCATGGTCCAGCTTCTGTCGCGCCAGGGCGGGCACTCAACCACTCGACCACCCGACCACTCGACCAATTGCGGAGCGAAGCGGAGCTAAGTACAAACCTGATGAAAATGGAAAAAACGGGGAACTGTAGTGAGCATGAAGACATTTGAACTTTCTATTGGAGATAAAGCCTACAGGGTAGATGTTGAAAAGTTTGACGGCAAGCGAGCCCTGGTGAAGGTGGACGGCAAGCCTTACGAGATCGAGGTGAAAAAGGCTGCACATGCAGTACCAAAATCCCCTCCCGTATCGATGCCTGCTCGGCCCGTTACACAAAAGGCGACGCCGGATGCCCCGGAGCCGCCTCAGGTTCCCGTCCGATCGGCCCCATCAGGAGGTGAGGTGACCGCACCCATGCCCGGTCTGATACTCGACATCATGGTGACCGCTGGAGATCAAGTGGTGGCCGGTACACCCGTTGTTAAGATGGAGGCCATGAAAATGGAAAACGAGATCCCTTCACCCGTAAGCGGAACAGTCAAGACGATTGCGGTCAAAGTAGGGGATAATGTTTCAACAGACGAGACCCTGATGGTTATAGAAGAAGAATAGAGTAACCTATCATTCGCTTAATAGGGGTAGACTTTTGTTAATTTTGAGAATCTATTTTCAGGTTTCGGGTTTCAGGTTTCAGGGGAGAACCCAGTGACAACGAGGAATTATATGGATGTGCAAAAAAAGTGTAAACTGGTGTCAGGTGTCAGGAGCGACAAACGCGAGACCTGAAACCTGACACCTGAAACCCATATTGAAGTCTGTGATTTGGCACACAAGTGGCCCCAAGAGGATACATTACAGACCTGAAACCTGAAGCCCGAAACCTGAAACCAAAACGGCATAAAGATTTAGGTCCATATAAGAATTAATCTAAGTACGAATTTATTAAGCGAACGATGAGGAGTAATGGTGGAGAAATCTCATGGCAAATGAAGACAAGATTCAAGCCCTGATTGAAAAAAATACTGAGGCCGAACTGGGCGGTGGTCAGGATCGGATCGATGTGCAGCACAAAAAGGGGAAATGGACGGCGCGAGAGCGGATTCATGAGCTGCTGGACCAAGACACCTTTGAAGAGATCGACAAGTTCGTCCTTCATCAATCCACAGATTTTGGGATGGAGAAGAAAAGGTTCCCTGGAGACGGTGTCGTAACAGGTTACGGCCGGATCAACGGCCGGCAGGTCTGTGTCTTTGCCCAGGACTTTACTATATTAGGGGGGTCGTTGAGCCTGGCCGTGAGTGATAAGATTTGCAAGGTGATGGACCTTGCCCGCAAGAACGGTGCCCCGCTCATCGGGCTGAACGATTCGGGAGGTGCCAGGATTCAGGAAGGAGTCTCCAGTCTGGCCGGGTACGGCAACATATTCATACGAAATGTCCTGGGCAGCGGGGTGATCCCACAGATTTCGGCCATTATGGGGCCGTGTGCAGGGGGGGCGGTCTATTCTCCGGCACTGACTGACTTCATTTTCATGGTGGAACAGAGCAGCTACATGTTCATTACGGGCCCCCAGGTGATTAAGGCTGTGACCCACGAAGATGTCACCCTTGAAAAGCTGGGTGGGGCACTGACCCACAATGCCACCAGCGGGGTTGCCCATTTTTCCGGCAGAGACGACCAGGAGGTCTTGAGTATGATAAGGGAGCTTTTGAGCTTCCTTCCCCAAAACTATCGTGAAAAGCCTCCTTGTGTTGAGCCCACTGATGATCCGAACCGAACCGATATGGGGCTTCGGGATGTTGTCCCTGAAACTCCCAGGCACCCCTATGATATGCGCAGGATTATTGACGCAGTCGTGGACGACCACCATTTCTTTGAGGTTCAGGCCAGGCATGCGTCTAATATCATTATCGGCTTTGCCCGCTTAAATGGTCATCCGGTCGGCGTTGTGGCCAATCAACCCTCTTTCCTGGCCGGATGTTTGGATATCAATGCCTCCATCAAGGGTGCCCGATTTGTTCGATTCTGTGATTGTTTCAATATTCCCCTGATCACTTTTTGTGATGTCCCCGGATTTCTCCCGGGCACGGCCCAGGAATATGGGGGTATCATCAAACACGGGGCCAAGCTGATTTACGCATACTGCGAGGCCGTGGTGCCCAAGATTACGGTTATCACCCGCAAGGCATATGGCGGTGCTTACATTGTGATGTCAAGCAAGCACCTTTGGGGGGACATTAATTATGCCTACCCAACAGCAGAGATCGCAGTCATGGGGCCGGATGGGGCTGTGAATATTGTCTTTAAGAAGGAGATTAGTGCTGCTGAGGACCCCCAAAAAAAAGAGGCCGAAATGATCGAGGAGTACCGAAGTACCATTGCGAGTCCCTATCGCGCTGCCGAAAGAGGGTACACTGACGAGATTATCTTTCCGGAGCAAACGCGACCTAAGTTGATCAGGGCCCTTGAATCCCTGAGAAACAAGCAAGACAGTATGCCTGCCAAGAAACACGACAATTTGCCTTTGTGAAGGGTTGAGCCCGCTAATTTGTGGGAGCGGCTTTCCGGCCGCGACGGTCGCGGCAAGCCCGTCCTGCCCGCCCTGGCGCGACAGAAGCCGGAGAATGCCCCGCAGAGAAAAACCCGGCCCGCCTTGGCGCGACATGCTTAAATTAACTGCCAGGCCCCATAATCCCGGTCTGGGCCAGGGTCTGGGCCAGGGTTGAGGAATGCGCTTTCAGCGCAGTCAATTTTAGAAATGGACAACAAAGCATTTTTATGCAATATTTACCCTATTGGAAGAAGTAAATAAAATGTAACTACTCAGGTTCAAAGTTCCAAGGTTCACGGTTCAGAGATTAACCTGTCAACGGTCAACGGTGAACCGTGAACCCGAGCAGTTACAAAAGCGCAAAGTAGCCAACCGTGAACCGTGAACCTGACAACCTGAGTAGTTACACGAAATCGTATTTAAGAATGCGTGTACTTAGTAACTGCTGCAATTTGCAATTTGCAATTTGTATCGGGCTCTCACTTTTTCTGCTAAGCTGTGCTGCACCGGAAAAAAGGCCTGCGCCCCTTCTCGGCTATCCCAAACCATATAAGATTGGCAAACTCTGGTATCAACCCTTGAAACATGCGCGCGGTTTTCGGGAGCGTGGGATGGCCTCGTGGTATGGCAAGGAGTTTCATGGCCGGAAGACAGCGAGTGGTGAGAGCTATGACATGTACGCCTTGACAGCAGCCCACAAGACCCTACCCATGGACACCTACGTCAGCGTCTATAACCTGAACAACGGCAAAAGGGGTGACGTGCGAATAAACGATCGGGGGCCTTTTGTGCGCGATCGGATCATTGACCTGTCCTATGAAGCTGCTCAACGGATAGGATTGGTAGGGCCGGGAACAGCACCCGTAGAGATCGTCGCATTGGGATCAGTGAAAGAGACTGTGGTTGGGGGAAAGGTTCAACGGACCCTTGTGCCCGGAAACTACTATGTTGGGGACTTCACTATCCAGGTGGGCGCTTTCAAGGAAAAAGAAAACGCCCTTAGGCTCAGGAACAAGCTGGCAGAGACGTACAAAAATGCCCACATCGTGGTATACGAAAGTGCCAAAGGCACCTTCTATCGGGTCCGAGTTTCAAGGTGCAAGACACTTGATCATGCCAGGAAGTATGAAAAGGTAATAGAGGCTGCTGGATACCCGGATGCTATTGTCGTGGCTCGTTAGGGATCGCCCTTAGTACCATTTCGGGAATCCAGCATCCAATAACAGGTATTGTTGCCCCTTTGGGGGTTTGGTAATGAGATCCTATTTCGCAGAATTACACGAACTGAGCAGTAGCACAACTACGGGGAATTGATCTTTTTTCTCAATATACCAGAGGTCTTAAAGACGACAACCCTTCTGGCGCGTAGCTGTAAGTCACGGCGTGTCTGGGGGTTGCGACCCCGCCTGGCCTCCTTTTCCTTAACCACGAATTTCCCGAAACCACTGATCAGGAGGTCTTCGCCACTTTGCAGGGTCCGTTTCATGATCTCTAAGAGTTGTTCAACCACCTGCCGGGCATCATTTTTTCTTAGACCAAGCTTCGTGTAAACTTCATTGATGATCTTGTCTTTGGTCAGGGCCATCATGCACACCTCTTTCAAGCCGGTAAGGTAGTGTTTTTTAGTATAGGATTAGTATGGGAATTTCCTTTTTTCAGCGGCGCAGCCGCGTTATATAAAATCGCGCAACGATTTTATAACTTGATCACATTATTCCTTTTATCCCTCAAATCTGAAACGGTGTCAAGTATTTATTCACGAAAGGTGCGGAAATTTGAAGATTGTTTTTATGGACAGGGACGGTGTGATAAACAAGGACCGCCCTGACTATGTTAAGAAATGGTCTGAGTTCGAATTCTTGCCCGGGAGCCTGGACGCCCTCAAGCTTTTGACCCTCAACGGCTATCACATCATTCTGATCACGAATCAATCTGCAATCAATCGAAGAATAGTTACCGCGGCAGGGCTCCAAGAAATCCATAAAAAGATGACAGGCGCCGTGGTTGACCACGGCGGCAGCATAGAGGCTATCTATTATTGTCCTCATATCCCTGAAGATGCTTGCATTTGCCGCAAACCAGAACCCGGGCTGATCTACCGGGCACAGGCTGATTACGGGTTGAACCTTTCCAAGACATGCATGATCGGGGATAGCTTGAAGGATATCCGGTGTGCACGACGCGCGGGCTGTGGAAGGGTGATACTGGTAAGAACCGGCCACGGTAAAGAGGCCGAGCGCCTTTGCCGAGATGCTGGCATAGAGGCAGATGATGTGGCAGATGACCTCATGGCTGCCGTAAAGTGGCTCCTTGCAAAATCCCTATGAGGCCTGGGGTAGTACCTTGATTCCAGAATTCGTGTTTTTTCTGGCAGAAAAGCATAAAGACAATCACGAAAACACGAAAGCCGGAAAACACGAAATCATATTTTCTTTTTTCGTGCCTTCGTAGTTTCGTGCTCCTGCCCGCCATTGCCAATGAACAAACTGCATGCAACACATGATCTGGCAGGCGATGGCAGGCGGGTTCGTGATAAGTTTTTTGTTTTTGCGTGTGGATTTGTCCGGGTTAGGTATTTGCCAGAGAGTTAATCAGGGCTGCCGTATAGCCTGCCCCGAAGCCATTGTCGATGTTCACGACGGTTACGTTGGAAGCGCAACTGTTGAGCATCCCCAGAAGAGCTGTGATCCCGCCAAAGCTTGCCCCGTAGCCGATACTGGTGGGAACAGCAATGACCGGCTTGTCAACAAGACCGCCCACGACACTCGGAAGCGCTCCCTCCATACCGGCTACCACTATAAAGACCGAGGCCTCGGTCCAGAATCTCTCATGCTGCATGAGTCGATGGATACCGGACACCCCCACATCGTAAAGGCTTTCCACACGGTGGCCCATGGTCTTTGCCGTAACGAGGGCCTCCTGTGCTACCGGGATGTCTGAAGTACCGGCGGCAATCACCATAATCAGCCCCTTACCCGCAGGCTCTCCCGGTTTAGACGCAAGAATTAGCATGCGGGCATCTGGGTGATATGTGGCTTTGGGGTATTTTGCCACTATAGCTCTTGCCTTTTCCGCAGATAGCCTGGTAATCATAACCGTGTCTTTCTGATCGACCATTGCCTCCATCACGCCCAAAATCTGCTCCATTGATTTGCCCTCCCCAAAAATTACTTCCGGAAAGCCTTTCCTCAGGGATCGATGGTGATCCACACACGCATAAGAGAGGTCTTCAAAAGGGAGGCGCTTCAGTTGTTCAAGGGCCTGATCTACGGGCAGGTGGCCACATGAGACCGATTCTAATACTTTTCTTATGGTTTTGGCATCCATATACAACGCAACCCCGACCGACCATTACCATCATGGCTTTGCGGAGTCAATATCAAGGACTCGCCCAAAAACAAATTCTCTTTGTCCACCATTTCCACCCTCCTATCATTTCACTATTCTGCGCCTTTCCCCTCTTAGATTCTTCTAGTCTTTGATCAAGCCATGTTCACGGAGGTATTGATGGGCAACTTCGGTTGGTTCCATCCTCTCAATGTCCACCTCAGCATTGAGCTTCTGCCAGGCCTTTTGACATTCGGCCACAATCTCAGGAGTAGCAAGTTTGCCTCCTCCGGAAAAGGTAGCTACCAGCTTATTGAGAATGTCTGCGATCTCGGGATATTTATCGAGGGCATCCTTCCCGACATAAGGAGTCAAATCATACGGCGGGAAGAAAGACTTGTCGTCTGAGTATACATGCCAGCCATATTTGCCGATGGAAGCGTCGGTAGCGAAGACCATTGCGATGTGGGTCTTGCGTCGTTTCAAGGCGATCAGTGAAGCTCCAGGGGTTCCGGTCCTGAGCGTGCTCTTAGCCATTTTGAAGTCGTAGAACTTCTCCAGGGCAGACAGCCCGTCCGGGCGAACTGAGAATTCAAAATCGACAAAGGTTTCGATCTTTCCTTCCCTCGTTCGATAAAGCCCTGCCAAATCGGATAGCGTCTTCAATTTGTGTTTTTTGGCGAATTCAGGCCAGGATGCCATAGCATAAGCGTTGTTGTTCCATATCGGATCTAGCCAGATAAAATGATTGCTCTTGTCTTTCCCTTTTACAAGCTGATAAATCTCGTTATGACCGGTGCCCGGCTTGTACTGGCGTTTTAGGTGAACCATCCAGGCTGTCCCTGTATAGTCGGCACAGATATCAATGTCGCCAGATTCCATTCCGGCTCTAAGGGCCATGGAGGTAAGATCCGATCTCAGCTCAACTTTGAAGCCGCGATTTTCCAGCAACTGTTTGATTAATTGACCGACAATGTACTGTTCTGTAAAATTCTTATTTCCGACGGTTATGCTCTTTTCAGCCGCCTGGGCGTGTATCGTTGCCATGATGATGAGTGCAATTATCAAAACCCCGGCGACGATATTGATGTTTAGCTTGTGCATCTCTGTACCTCCCTGTTGCCCGCAATGCTGTCGAATTAAGGCTCGATCCATGATTCTGATGCCTTGAAGAATCCCCCCCCCCGGCCCCCCTTTACAAAAGGGGGGGAGTCTTTAGGATTGCCTGTTGCCCGAAGAGGGCAAACCTTACCGTTTCCTGCTCTATGCTTGTTTCAGCCCCCGTGGGGTCATCCACCGTTCCACTTGTTCCAAAAGAAAGCCCAGGGCAATGGCCATGGCAGCCGTAGGTGCCGCCCCCTGAAGGATGATTAAAGCTTCACGGGCGAATACCCCCGTCAACGTAATCTTCCCCAGACCTGCCCCACCAACAAGAACAGCTAATTCCGCAGTGCCTACCGTGATAACGGTGGAAATCCTGATCCCGGCCATGATGACGGGCCTTGCCAATGGCAGCTCTATTTTCCGAGCAATTTGGACTCTGTTTAGTCCCATTCCCTTGGCAGCTTCTATGATCGCAGGATCGATTGTTTTGATACTCGTATAGGAATTGCGTAAGATGGGAAGCAGTCCATAGATGACCAGGGCCACAATGGCTGACTGAAGGCCAAAACCCAAAAGTGGAGCCATAATAGCAATGACAGCCAGGCTGGGTACCGTCTGGCCCACGCTTGCTCCGCCAATGACAGGCAGTGCGAGCTTTTCAAGACCTGATCGAGTGACCAGGATTCCCAGGGGTACACCGATGGCAGTGGCTATAACGACCGCTATGAACACCATCTTGAAATGAGCCCATGAACTATAGAGCAGATCACCATACGTGAAGGTGCTGTAGATTCCCACCTTGCCCAGACTGGTAACCCAAACAGTCGCTCCGATAAGAAGCGTTAGAAGGGTAGCCAGAATCACCTGATGTCTCATTGAGATGCTTCCTTTTGAGGTATCATTTTAGCCTTATGAGGCTGTCCGAGAACTCACCAAAGTTGTCATTTCGAGCGTAGCGAGAAATCTTATTGTATTGAAAATACATAGGTTTTAGATTTCTCCCTTCGGTCGAAATGACATGAAAACGTATCCTCGGACAGCCTCTTATGAAACAAATACGCTGAACCGAGCTTAAACGGCCATGTTTTCAAAAAGCTATACTGTTACTTCTTCAGCAGCTTCCCTTAGCGCCTCCTGGATTGCCTGAAACGTTAGCACACCCTCTAATCTGTTGTGGCGATCGACTATAGCCAGTACATTTAGCCCGCTCGTCAACATGAGGGAAAGGGCTTCACTCAGGACAGCATTTCTGGTGGCGACGATTGCTGAGGTACTCATGATCTCTTTCACTTTCTGGCCCCTTTCCAAATTTGAGGAGACTACCCATCCTGTAAACCTTCCCTCATCGTCAATTACCGCCAGCCAATCGATTCCCTGTCGCTCCATCCGTTCTCGACCAGCTTTTACTTCTTCCTCCGGTTTTGCGGTAGGCGGTGACCTCCACATGACTTCCTTTGTCCGGATTAACTGCAAACCTTTAAGGCCCCGATCGGCACCGACAAAACCTGCCACAAACTCATCCTTCGGCCTGTAAAGTAGATCGGCAGGCGGGGCGTATTGCACCAGCCGCCCTCCTTTCATCAGGGCTATTCTGTCCCCCATCTTGATCGCCTCATAAATATCATGGGTCACAAATATAACGGTCTTGTGTAACTCCTGCTGTATCTTCAAGAACTCATTCTGCAAGCCCACTCGGGTTATCGGATCGATGGCCCCAAAAGGCTCATCCATTAGCAGGATAGGGGGATCCCCTCCCAATGCCCGGGCGACACCCACGCGCTGGCGCTGGCCACCAGACAGCTCACGGGGATACTTGTCTATAAAGCCATCAGGGTCCATTCTCAAAAGCTCCAGCAGTTCCTTTGCCCGCTTCCTTCGTTTGGCTTTTGGCCAGCCTTTTAGCGCCGGAACCGTGCCTATGTTGTCACCTACAGTCATGTGAGGAAAAAGCCCTAAATCCTGAATGGCATAGCCTATGTTTCTTCGAAGTTCGTTTTCATCAATGCTGGTATTGTCCATTCCATCAATATATATTTTCCCGCTGGTGGCAGAAATCAGCCGGTTGATCATCTTCATTGTTGTGGTCTTACCACATCCTGAAGGACCCAGCAGCACGCACAGCTCGCCTTTCCCTACCTCAAGGCTTACCTCCCTTACTGCTTCTGTGCCGTCCGTATAGATCTTGATCACTCGCTCCAGCCTGATCATTCTCGCATTACCCTTTCAAGCCTTTGGGTGTAATCCAGCGTTCCAACAGGGCCATAAGCCCGTCGACCAGCAAAGCGAGAACAGAAACAGATACGCCTCCTATGATGATTAAATCCATTCGAGCGTTTCTTAGTCCCCGAAATATGGGCACCCCAAGCCCTCCGGCACCGATCAAAGCTGCAATTGCCGCAATGCCGATAATAAGCACCATGGCGTTCCTCAACCCAGCCATAATGACAGGCAGAGCAAGGGGGAGCTTGATCTTGAAAAGTAGTTGCCTTTCGTTCATCCCCATACCCCTGCCAGCCTCGATTATGGCCGGGTCAACGTGGCGGATGGCAGTGCAGGTATTGCGCAGGATAGGCAACTGGCCGTAAGCAATCAGAGTGATGACTGCAGGAAGGAAACCGATGGCGCTCAATCCCATACGGCTAAGAAGGAGCATGAGCAGCCCAAAGAGGGCCAGGCTGGGGACAGTCATCATGATCTCGGCAAAATAGAGCACCACTTCTGCTGTCCGTTCCCTACCTTTTCCCGCTATGAAGATCCCTGTCGTTACGCCAAGAATAGCCCCTATCCCAATGGCAACAAGACTTATCCACAGGTGGTCAACGATCCACCCAGCCAGCATTTCAGGATGCCTGCTTACAAATTGATAAGCTTCCAACATGAACGTTTACCCCCCAGCCAGTTCCCCGAGGATCAGGCTCAAAAATTGTATTGCCCAGCAGGTCTGTTCGTGATAAATGAATTTGCTTGACGGAATATTTCAATTCAAATCTTATTTACAAACAACAGAGCGCCATGTCAAACAATGTTCAAACACCCTCGCGAGCGACCGCTTTCGATGCTCCGCACGATCTTGTCAAAGAGATCATCTACCAGATCCGCAGACTCTTGCAGGCGCGAGAGCTCTACACCAAGGAGTTGAACAAAAAGTATCAAGTGAGCGCCCCCCAACTCAACTGCATCCTTGCCCTTTATGAAAACGGCCCCTTGCCTCCCTCGCAGATCGCCAAGTACATTATGGTGAAGTCCAGCACAGTCACCGGCATCATTGACCGTCTGGAACAAAAAGGGCTCGTGACAAGACTGAGAAACTCTCCTGATCGGCGCGTGATCACTATCGAGCTGACAGAGGCCGGGAAGAGGCTCGCCAATAACGCCCCACCTCCTATCCAACAGAAGATCATAGACGGACTTAAGAGGCTCCCCGAGGGCGAAATAGAGGAGATCGTTCGGGGCCTTACAAAGCTCACCTACATGCTCGAAGTTCAAGACCTCCCCGTCGAGTAGTCCCATCGGACACCCTACCGCGGCTCGCAAAGCCTTAACCCTGATTGGGCCTTGACAAACCAGAATTCCTGTGCTATACGCTTTCAACTCAAATATTTTGATTTAGTACTATATTAACATAATTTATCATAATAAGAATAATATAAGAACCCAATAGGAGCTCCCCGTTCCAAGCTGCGGGGATTGTGCTATATTCCACCATTCCATTATTCCCTGGCCCAGACCCTGGCCCAGACCGGGTTTTTTTCTCCGTGGCATTGTCCAGCTTCTGTCGCGCCAGGGCGGGCCGGGTTTTTCTTTCGGAGGCATTGTCCAACTTATGTCGCGCCAGGGCGGGCCAATTGTGAGCGAAGCGAATCAAATTCTAAGGGCGGTAAACGATGGGACCCATGGTAATCAATCCAACCTTGGAAGCACATGAATTGTCGAGGCTATTTGGTGGTGCGGGACGTCAGGACTTTTCCCGTTCGCTCAGCGCAAAGGTCAAGAGCTGCAAGGAGAGACTAAATGCGCTGCTCGAACCTCGCTTGCACTATCGAATTGAAAGAATTGATAACGTTGGCAGAGGATTTGTTTCTATCGAAGGAGGCGCAACTTTCAAAAGCCGAAAGCTTTCACAAGCCCTTAAAGATTCGGATGAAATCGTCTGCTTTGTAGCCACTGTTGGAAGTGCCATTGACGATAAGATCGTTGGGCTCATGGCCGCAAAGCGCCTCTCGGAGGCATATGTCCTGGATGCCATGGGCTCCGTAGCCGTTGAGAACATGGTCGAACAGTTTCACGAACGTAAGGAAGCTGAATCTGTTACAGAAAATAAGTCGGTCACCCTGCGCTTCAGTCCGGGTTATTGCGATTGGCCCCTCACAGATCAGAATAAGCTCTTCGGTCTGTTCGGTTCAGAGTCTACCGGGGTTGACCTGCTTGATTCCTGCCTCATGCAGCCGCGCAAATCGATTTCAGGCGTCTTCGGATTGTTTTACACCGTGAATCCCCACGTCTCCCCTCCCTACAACCCCTGCCGGGACTGTAAAAAGACAGATTGCATAGCAAGAAGGACATAGGAAGTAGCAGGGCCACAGAAGGAACTTAGGGGCTTCGCCCCAACTGGAGTATTGGAGCAATGGAGTACTGGAGTGATGGGTTTAATACAGGTTGCGTGTTACGAGTTACGTGTTGCGCGTCGATAGTTGAAAGAATCTTAACTCGGAACTCGTAACCCGAAACTCGTAACGGATTCTACATACTCCATCGCTCCCTGTGAATGGCATGAATAGATACCACAGAAAATCTATGATTTCAATGGGTTACAGAAAGCCCGAAACGTCTATTCAGAGCCGAGCCAGGAAGGATGGGATGATGAAGGTGAAAAAAGGTCTGCCCGGGGGCCAATACAAGCCCTTAAGCGATCGAGACATAAAAAAAATACACGAAACCAGCCTACGGGTCTTTGCCGAGGTTGGCGTGCAGGTGAACTCCTCTGCGGCGAGAGATCTCTTTGGGAATGCAGGAGCAGAGGTGGATGAGGCGAGCGGGGTAGTCAAGGTTTCTGGAGACTTTGTGGAAGAATTAGTCCATAAGGCACCTCCTATTATTCAGCTTTGTGGCCGGGCAGAAAACGGTGAATTAGATTGTGAAATTGGGGGAAACAAGGTCTACCTGGGCACGGGGGGCACTGCCTTGAATGTACAGGATCCCGGAGGGCAGGATTCGCGGAGGGCAAAACTTGATGATGTCGTGAATATGGCCCGCCTTGTGGAAGCACTGGATAACATCCATTTTTACATGCTCAACGTGTACCCCAATGACCTCCCTGTGGAAGAGGTGGATGTAAATCGCTTTGGTGCCGGACTGAACGGTACTCGAAAGCATGTGATGGGGGGCGTCTACACAATAGAAGGGGTTCGAAACGTTATCAAGATGGCGGAAATCATCGCAGGCTCACCCCAGAAACTCAGGGAACGGCCTTTTATCTCCATGGTGACTTGCCCCATCAGTCCCTTCAAACTGGATGAAAGCTATGCCCAGCTCACCATGGAGGCAGCTCGCAATCGCATCCCGGTGGTCGTCCCAGTAGAACCCCTTTGTGGTGCTACGGCGCCGATCACTTTGGCTGGGAACCTCGTGGTGCAGAACGTAGACACCTTAGCTGGCGTCATGCTGGCCCAGCTTGCCAACCCGGGCACCCCTACCCTATACGGCTGCATCTCTTCCATCACGGACCTTCGTGACATGAAGTACCTTTCGGGAGCTGTGGAGATGGGACTGATGAACGCTGCTGCTGCCCAAATGGCCCAATTCTACCTGCTCCCCTATTATGCCACAGCGGGCATGTCCGATTCCAAGGTGAACGATGCACAGTCAGGGTATGAATCAGCCATCACCAGCCTGATGGTTGCATTGGCAGGAGGAAACTTTATCCATGACGCGGCCGGATTTCTCGAGTTCTGCATGACTGCTTCATACGACAAACTGGTCATCGACAACGAAATCATCGGCATGGTCATGCGGGCCGTGGAAGGCATCCAGGTCAATGACGAGACGCTGGCCTTTGATTTGATCAAGAAGACAGGGCCGGGAGGACATTTTGTCTCCGCACGCCACACGCGCCGCCATATGCGCTCTGAGCAATACCTTCCGCAGCTGAGCGACCGGGAGGACAGGGCTAAATGGGAGGCAGCCGGGGCAAAGGACGCCAGGGTTAGGGCCTCCGAAAGAGCCAGGGAAATTCTGAATAAGCCGAGGCAACCGGCCATTCCTTCAGACATCAGACAGCGGATAAGAACGGAAATTCCGGGATTGAGATCCTTTGTTATGGATTAAACTTGATAGTATAGGAATTTCCTTTTTTCACCAATGAATTTAATGCAATAGAACGCTGGATCCTGGACACGATAAGAAGTGCCTAAAGTGAGCTAAAGTGCCTAAAGTGCACTAAAGTTAATGAATTCTATACGACCTATTTGCAAATTGCCGATGTCCACCGAATACGAAGAGAAAATCTTGAGGAACTTCGAAGTGGTTCATGTTTTTGCATCCCATAATAATCGATGTCAGAAATGGAAGCCCAAGTTCCTTGGATGCTCTTTATTCTTTATAACTTTAGGCACTTTAGCTCACTTTAGGCACTTTAGACACTCAGGTCCGCCCAAAGGGCGATAAGTTGAAGGAACCATCAGTGATCATCATCGGAGAAAAAATCAATGCCAGTCTGGCTGGCATTAAACTCATCGTACAGCAACGGGATAGGGCCAGCCTCTTGGAACTGGCAAAAACCCAGGCTGCTGCGGGGGCCGGCTTCATCGACGTGAACGTGGGCACCGGAGTGGGATCCCGTGATGACGAAATTGTCTCCATACAATGGGCCATTGAGACGATCCAAGAGGAAGTCGAGACCCCCCTTTGCATTGACAGCGCGGATCCAGCAGTGCTGGAGGCAGGGCTCAAGGCGCGACATGGAAGACCGAGCCTCATCAATTCGACCAAGGCCAAGGAAAAAAATCTGGAACAGGTGGTACCCTTGGCCCGCCGGTACAACACGCCTTTAATCGGCCTGGCGATGGACGAGGTCGGCATCCCCAAGACCGTTGGGGATCGTCTCCGTGCCTGTGAAAACATCGCTGCTGCTTGTGAAAAGCACGGGGTGTCTCTCGAGACATTATACTTCGATCCCCTGGTCATACCAATTAGCACGGACATTAAACAGGGCTTGGTGACGCTCATGACCCTTGCCGAGATCAAGAAGCAACTCCCCGGGGCCAAGACCGTCATGGGACTTTCCAATGTCTCATACGGGCTGCCCGGCCGAACCAGGCTTAATGTAGCCTTCTTGCACATGGCCATTTACGCCGGCCTGGATGCAGCTATTATGGACCCCTTGGATGAGGCCTTGGTGGGCGCGGTAAAGACCGCTGAAGCCTTGGTGGGCAAAGATCGGCATTGCCGACGCTACACCAGAGCGTTTCGGGACTGATGATTGATGATTGTCGATTGACAAATGACAGATAACAGATCACAGATGACAGATGACAAGTGATGGAAAGATTGTTTTTCAACTAGTCAATCTTGATGGTTTCGTAAAAACTCATCACATCAACGGCAAAGTAAAAAGTTCATATGCAAGGCGTGCGAAGCTTGAGGAATGAGGCGTACTTATGGTACGTCGCAATGACGAAAGATGAAGCACAACGCCGCAGATGGACTTTTTACGAAGTCGTCAATCGACAATGAAAAGTGAGGATCCAGTGAGAGAACCATACAGGGAAGGCATCATTGTCAAACCATACGAGCGGCTGAGTTTGGAGCAGGTAAAGTGGCTCGACGAGGCCTCTGTGAAGATCTTGGAGGACCCGGGCATATGGTGTTACAACGAAAGGGCTGCGAAGCTATTCAAGGGTCATGGGGCCAAGGTTTGGGAAGAACAAGAGGCAAGTTCAGCCTGCTGGCGTGTGAGCTTTCCACGCGGACTGGTCAGGGAAGCAGTCTCTAGAGCCCCATCCCGCTTCGTCCTGGGGGCACGCAGACCGGAAAACCGCTTGCTCCTGGATGCCGAATTACCCCGTGTTTACTTTGGGTCTGGTTCCGAGGCCAATGTCTGGATCGATGTTCAGATGGAACAGTTCGTGAGTACAAATGACTCACAGGTGAAGATCAGGGTTCCCCGGTTCAGGGAACTTCGGGGCGATTCGGCCCTGCTGTGCCGCGCTGCCAGGCTATGCGAACGATTGGAGCACCTGGACTTCTTCATCCGGCCTTTGAACATTCAAGACCCGGACGTGACCTCAGACAACCACGATGTGAATAAGTTTTTCGCAAGTCTAAACAACATAACCAAGCACGTGCAGGCAGGCCTGACCAAGCTGGAAAGACTCAAAGACGTGGTTCGCATGGCGGAGATCATCGCAGGCGGTCGTGAGGCACTCAGAAAAAATCCGATTATCTCCTTTATCGCTTGCGTATTTAAAAGCCCTTTGCAGATCGTGGATGAGACTGCAGACAAAGTGTTTGCTATCGTGGAGAGCGGCCTTCCTCTGGTCATTTCCTCATCCCCCCAGGGCGGATCCTCGGCCCCCATTCAAGAAGCGGGGATGGTAGCCCAGATCAACGCTGAGATCCTGGCCGGTATCACTCTGACCCAGTTGATCAAAGACGGGGCGCCGGTGCTTTACGGGAGCGTTCCCGTGCGGGCCAGGTTGGATGACCTTCATGATCTGTACGGGTGTCCGGAGTTCAACCAGTATAACATCGACTGCGTTCAAATGGCCCACTTTTACAAAATTCCGTGCTATTCCACCGCAGGCGTAGGAGATGCCAAGGTTCCGGGCATGCAGGCCACGTTCGAGAAACTCTTCACCCATCTCTACATGGCCATGAGCGGTGCGCAGTACATCCATTATGCATTCGGCCTTTTGGACCGGACCAACAGCTTCTGTCCTGTCCAGGCTGTGCTCGACAACGAGCAGATCGGCAAGATCAAACACTGTCTCAGAGAGCCTAAAGTGGATCCTCCCATAGTGGAGGATACACTCAGAATAGTGAAAAAGGTCATGACGTCCCCTCACAGACTGTTTGCACGCCATGCCCGAAAAGCCATGCATGCCGGTGACGTTTCAAGTCCCTACAGGTTCGAGGTCAAGGGGTTGGAAGACAAAGTCTTGGAAAATGCCCTGGATTATACGATCCAGTTGGAAAGGATGGCCGCGCCGCATCTTGATCAAGCCACGGTGGATCGCATCTTCAATGAAATCCCGGGCCTTCTGCCGGGGCTCAAACAGGCTGCGGAATGAAACTGAAAATAACAGCGAATTGGGAGAGGAGAACTCAGTAATGGACAAGCCGCTTCTGGAAAAGATCGCATTCAATGTTATACAGGGTCGCGTGGAGGCCGAGGATGAGGGCTTTGATGAAGGCCTGGAGGGTGAACCCGCAGTTACAGAACTGGTCAAAGACGCCCTTAAAGATGGTATAGATCCCAAGTCGATCCTTTTGGACGCCCTGACCGAGTCCATGGAAGTGGTCGGAGAAAAATACGATCGAGGAGAGTATCTGATCCCGGACATGCTGGCCTCAGCCGAGTGTGTGGGAGTGGCCATGGACCTCCTCAGTCCCTACCTGATTAAGGCAGGTGTGCAGACTAAAGGCAAATTCGTCATTGGGACCGTGGCAGGCGACCTTCACGACATCGGCAAGAACATTGTAGCCATTATGTTGAAGGGCGCAGGCTATGAGGTGGTTGACCTGGGTGCTGATGTCCCCACAGACCGAATCATAGAGGCGGTGAAGGAGCATCAGGCACCCTACCTGGGACTTTCGGCGCTTCTCACTACCACGATGCGCCTGATGGGAGACATTGTCGAGAAGCTCAAAGAGGAGGGTGTTCGCGACAAGGTGAAGGTGCTCATCGGTGGAGCTCCCACATCGCAGGAATATGCCGATCAGATAGGCGCTGATGCCCACTGCAAAGATGCCTTCCAGGCCATTGATCTCCTGAAGACCATGGCTTCTTAGAATCATATAGTTTTTCAGATAAATGATTTCAAAAGATAAATCCGAAATCCGAAAATCGAAATCCCTGGCCCAGACCTGGTCTACATGGGCACCAAAATTATCTGGGCATGTCGCGCCAGGGCAGGCCGAAACAATATCGAATGAGAGAAATTCAAATGACCGAAATCCGCCCAAGCGGACTAAGCAAACTGAAGTGAGATAGAGTGCCTAAAGTTAACTGTTTTGAACATTTGGAAATTCGTATTTCCGGATTTGTTTCGTATTTCGGATTTCGAGCTTCGGGTTTTCCGGCTTTTCCGGGTTAGGCAGAAAGGCACAAACCATGGCAGAAAAAAAGGCGTATTCCCAAGCAGCGCATACAGGAAAATATGATAAGGCCTCGGGCTTACTGGGCAAGTACGACAATGTCAGGAGGTTCTGGGAAGACCAGGTCACCGAGATCTTTCTGCGTCCTGCCTTAAGCGAACTCGTGAGACGCAAAAGAGAACGCCTGGAGCGCATCCGCATCCTGGATCTGGGTTGTGGCAGCGGCGATGGCTATGACCTCATGATGGATGTCACCACCAAGGATCCGGGTATATACGAATATATCACCGCGGCAGTCACCCCGGATGTGCTCAAAGAATACATAGGATTCGACGTCAACGAGGAGTTGCTTAAACAAGCAGAGGAATCTTATGGCTACTACCCAAAGGTACGATTCATGCGTGGAGACATGTCCACCGGCCTACCCCGGTCCATGAAGGAACATGAACCCTTTGATATCTATTTCACCTCCTACGGCACCCTGTCCCATTTCCACGACCATCAAAACGTGAAGATTATTTCAGACATCTGCAGACACGCCCCCGAGAGAGCCCTTTTTGTGGGAGACTGGCTGGGTCGGTATTCCTATGAATGGCAGGACCTCTGGCATCATCCGTCAGATCAAGAGTACTTTATGGATTATCGCATTTCTTATATTTACCCGGAAGAAATACGGGACCAGGTTGAAGTCGGGGCCTTTCCTCTTCGGATCATAACACGGGATGAGATCATGCAGATCATTAGTGAGGCGGCCAGAGAATCTGGGGCAGAGATCAAAGTGCTAGATTTTTTTGATCGGTCCATATTGATTGGCAGACACATGGATACGGGCGAGTACAACAAGAACTGTCCTAAGGTGCGTACACCCGTAAACTCCCTTTTTGAGGGGTACGTGCGCACGGACCTGGACAGCATTCTGGTGGACTATGTGCCCCGGCCAGGTTTTGGTCATCTGAATAACTTCTTTGAAATGTTTTTTATGTCCTGTAACGCGTTGGTCAAATATACCATCTCTTTGCTCAGCGAGTACGACTCAGAAGCGGGGACATCACGTGCGGCTCCTGATGTGCTCCCTTTCTACCCCGATCCCCTCAAGGAGGCCATGCATACTATGCAAAGGGTAATCGAGGGTGTGGGGTGGCTCAGATGGGGCGACGTCCGCGCCAATGTCATTGAACCACATCTCGGCTATTCGCTCCGCAAGCTGGAGATGGACCTACAGCCCGGAACCGGAGTCGGACACGGCCTTGTCGGGATATTTGGGATTCGAAAATAGGACAGCTACGGAGGTTTAGTGTGAGCGGATTGGTGATAGCGTATGGTAAGCCGGATCAAGGCGAAGTAGAGGCTATGTTCAAAAAGATTAAGCATCGGGGGCCGCATGCTTCCGGGATGTTTAAAAACGATGGAATCATCATGGCCCAGAATTACCTCGAAGCCGATGGCGGCACGGGCCGAGGAGATGTCAAGATTCCCGTATCCAGCTCTCGGAACCCAGACTTAAGAATCTGCTACGACGGCCAGATGGGGAATTGGGACGAACTGGCTCGCTCCCATGGCATCTCCGACGGCCCATTCAGGGAGGAACGGCTCTTACTCGATCTATATCGACACTATGGCACGGGTATGCTCCAGCATTTAAACGATGCCATTTTTGCCTTCGTGATTTCAGACGGGGACGAGCTTTTTGCAGCCAGGGACTTACTGGGTATAAAAACCCTCTATTATGGGTGGAAAGACAAGACCCTGTATTTCGCCTCTGAACTCAAGAGCATCATCGAGGTCACAGAAGAGGTCTATGAATTTCCGCCCGGGCATTACGTGGACCGCCGCGGCCATTTGACCCAGTTCGCACAATTGCCCAAGGCCCCCCCAGAGGTCCTGCATACCGACGTGGATAAAATGACAGACGATATCAGGGCAAAGATCCGACAGAGCCTCCACAACCGGGTGGATTTCCGTTTTCCAACGGGCAGCCTCCTCAGCGGGGGGATTGACAGCAGCGTGATCGCCTACTTGGCCAGCAAGGTATACAGGGAAAAGTACGGAAAGGATGCACGGTTGAAGACCTTTGCCCTGGGTGTAGAAGAGAGCACTGATATCCGGAACGCACGGGTCATGGCCGGCCATATCGACTCAGACCATCATGAGGTTATGGTAGACCTGAATCATGCCCTGGCAGTGTTGCCAGAAGTTATCTACTATCTTGAGTCTTTTGACCCCTCACTGGTCAGAAGCGCGGTGTCCAATTTCCTCATCTCCAGATACGCCAGAGAGCAGGGCATCCAGGTACTTCTTTCCGGTGAAGGCGGCGACGAGGTGTTTTGCGGGTACACGTACCTAAAGGATTTTCCTCTCGAAGAGCAGTTCTCACGGCAGATTGAATGCCTAGGGTTCTTACATAACAATGCCGCTTTACGGTTGGATCGCATGAATTCATGTCACGGCGTGCGGGTCGTGGCACCCCTCATATCCGGGGAACTCTTGAATTATTCATTAGGTATAGCACCTGAATACAAACAGAGGTCAGTGCCAGAAGGAAAGAGCGAGAAGTGGATCTTTAGAAAGGCCTACGAAGGGCTGCTCCCTGAAAGCCTCGTCTGGAGGCTCAAACAGGAATTTTCCCAGGGATCTGGTACGGCCAGCCTGCTGCCAGCTCATTTTGAAGAGGCCATCGCCGATGGGGAGCTGGCTGATGCCCAAGCTGAGTACCCAATGGTTCGCAGCAAGGAGGAACTTTACTATTTTCGCATCTTCACCGAGCACTTCGGGGCAGGGCGGTCGGCGGAAACCGTTGGCCAGTGGATTTGTTTATAACTTATAGTTGACGGCTTCGTAAAAAGTCCAACTTCTGTGTTGCGCTGCATCCTTCGTCACTGCGGCGTACCATAAGTACGCCTCATTCCTCACGATTTGCGCGCCTTGAATTTGGAGCTTTTTACTTTGCCGTCTAATGCTGACTTTTTACGAGACCCTCATGTTTGATAGGAAGACGATCTTGCTGGATCTTTACAATAGACTATACAAGGCCTTCGGC
>JAUWXF010000220.1 GCA_030616475.1 Desulfobacterales bacterium | reverse complement strand
CAGGTTTCAGATCTCGCGTTTGTCGCTCCTGACACCTGACACCTGACACCAAAAAGTAGGAACAAAAGAACTTATCTCTTGGCGCCCGCATCCTTGATAAGTGTAAACCGAGGAATGAAGGATGCCAAGAATAGGTAGGGGCGGGTTTACCCCGCCCTGTGGCTATTGAGCATGTTCAACGTATAGGACCTCTATTGAAGCTCAAGCTCGCCAAGACGGCAGGTTTCTGCATGGGAGTCCGCAGAGCGGTCGAGATGGTCCTGGATGCTGCCAACAGGCAACAGGGCCCCATTTATACCTACGGCCCGCTCATTCACAATCCTCAGGGGCTGGAGATTCTGGCAGAAAAGGGCGTAACTGTCCTGCAAGATATCTCTGGCGCCAAACCTGGAAGCGTTGTCATACGAGCGCATGGGGTGCCACCCCGGGCCAAGCAGGCCATTGTTGATGCAGGACTCACCATAATCGACGCGACCTGTCCCAGGGTCATCAAGGTCCAGACCATCATCAGCAAGTATGCAAGGCAGGGTTGTGCCGCCATCATCGTGGGCGACAAGGACCACCCTGAGGTTACGGGCCTCCTTGGATATGCCGAAGGCATGGGCTACATCATCAGCCATCCGGACGATCTTGACAAACTCCCATCTCTTGAACGCGCCATTGTAGTGGCGCAGACAACCCAGGACCGTCACCTCTTTGACAGTATTGCCCGTACCATCGCTATACGCTTTCCGCACTTCAAGGTATTTAACACTATCTGTGATTCAACCCTAAAACGCCAGGCTGAAGTCAGGGAGATGGCCAAGAGCGTGGATGCGGTGGTGGTGGTGGGAGGCCACAACAGTGCCAATACCCAGCGATTGGCGCACGTGGTTCAGCAAGAAGGGGTTCCGGCCTTCCATATCGAGAGTGAGGCAGAACTCGACTATGAAGCCATCGAACAATTGGATTCCGTGGGGATTACGGCCGGGGCTTCCACGCCCAACTGGGTCATCAAGAAAGTCTACAGGACCCTCGAGGCCCTTCCCCATCAGGCAAGAGGGCGATGGCGTCTTACGGTCTTCAGAATACAGCGCTGGTTGCTTTTGAGCAATCTCTACCTTGCAGTGGGCGCCGGGTGTCTAAGCTACACGTGTGCGTTGCTGTCGGGAATCAGGCCGGGCTTTGCATCGGCCCTGATGGCTACGTGCTATGTCCTTTCCATGCACATATTAAACAATTTTATCGGAAAGGAGGCGGTCCGTTACAATGATCCGGACCGGGCCAGCTTCTATGACCACAATCGCCCGATCCTTTTCACTCTGGCCATAGTTTCGGGTGCAGTAGGGCTCTTTATGGCATTTGCCCTGGGATCTGTCCCGTTTCTTGTACTTTGTATCATTAGTCTCCTGGGTTTGTCTTACAAGGTCAAGATCATCCCCAGACGACTTAAGATAGGGAAAAAGATCCAGCGGATTAGTGACGTGCCAGGCTCAAAGACCGTGCTAATCGCCCTTGCATGGGGCGTCGTGACAGTGATTCTTCCTCACCTTTCAGTCTCTTTGGAAATTACCACTACGATGATCTTCGTCTCCCTATGGGCATCGGTCATGGCATTTGTGCGGACAGCTTTTTTTGACATTCTTGATATGCAGGGTGACCGGATCGTGGGGCAGGAAAGCCTACCCATTGTACTGGGTGAAAAAAAGACCGTTCGTATACTCAAACAGCTTCTGGTGATCTTTCTGGCAGCGCTCATTTTTGCGCCTATGATGCATCTTACCACCACCCTGGCCTATGGCATGATCCTTTCGGTATTTTATATGGCTGCAGTCCTTATGGCCTTTGAACAACACTGGGTTGTCCCCGGTTTCAGGTTTGAGTTCTTAGTGGAAACCCTTTTTGTCTTCACAGCAATGGTTTCTGGTTTGTGGCAGGTTCTTGTCTGAGTCTCTTTTACACGCAAGGTAACGGGGTCAAAAAGGCCTCCCTCGCTTAAAAACTGTCCAATAACCTCCCTTCGGGTGTAAATCAAGATTGTTGGTTATTGAGTTCAATGGCCAGGTGTCAGTGTTCAGGTTTCAGATCTTTAAGTTTCTCAATCCTGACACCTGAAACCCGAAACCTGACACCTTTTCCCCAAAACTAAATACGCAGCAGACGGACACGGATTTTCTCATTGTCAACAGCCGTGATTTACACTCCCTCCCTTCAAAGCGAATCACCGTACCACCATACATTATACATTATATGGTATTGACTTCTAATTATTTATACAGTATGTTGTGCTCCAATCTGAAGAATTCTAGCCCGAATAGTTCATGAACGTCTCGGAAATTCTACAACCCAGTGAAATTACAAACCTTTTAGCAGGACCCCTTTCTGCCTTCCACATGGAGTGATGGAGTACTGGAGTATTGGTGATAAAACCTGCCCGCCAGTGCCACACGTACCAGCATCGAAGCTACCCGGTGTGCATGGCGATGGCAGGCGGGTGGCAGGCGGGGCGGAAAGGATTATTTTTTTCTTTAGACCCATTACTCCATCACTCCAGTACTCCCTGGCCCAGACCGGGATTTATCAGCTTGTAGCCTAATAGTATGCATGAGCGCCAGGGCGGGCCAATTGAGGCGAAGCCCCTAAGTTCGCTTGTTAAGAAAACGTAAGGCCGTGAGGCCCTGTACAGGAGGTGTTATGCTGTTTCGGTTTCAGAAAAAGGGTTTGTATCTGTTGGGGGCTGTACTGGCGGTTTCAGGCATCCTCTTCTTGCTACCTGGTTACATTGGAATTCCTGACCCTCAAAGAGAAAGGGCCGAGGCATCTATCTACAAGGAGCTAAAGATTTCCCATGGAAAAAGGGACTCCTCATTCACGCGGCGTATGCTGGCAGCCCAGGTTCTCGTATTCGACTGCAAAGACTATAGGGATCTGGAAGACTCTATAAAGAAGCTTAAGCGCGTAGGTGTCAATACCCTCATTGTTCGCGCCTTTCAGAACCGCGGTGACAGGGTGTATAGGTTTTCCACGCCCCGATGCAGCGAGGGGGTATACTTTGAAACCGAACATGCCCCTGTGGTAGATCCCTTACTTCCGAGGCTTGTTTCGATCGGCCACCTTCACGGCCTTAAGGTGTTTGCCTGGATGGAAACCCGCAAGATGCCGCTCAGACTTCCAGATCCTGAAGGCTCGAAGGCCATGGGGTATTGCTTTGAAAAAGGCACTCTTGAGCCTGTTGGAATGTGGAGTATCTTTGATCAAGCAGTTGAGCGTAGGCTTGTCGCTTTATACGAGGATGTGGCCCGATCCGGAATCGACGGGATTCTGATTCAAGACGACCTGGTTATGTACCACTGCGAGGATTTCAGCCCACAGGCGGTAGCCCTGTTTGAGCAAGAGACCGGAAAAGTTCTCAACCCAGAGACCCTCTATCAGGGCCCGTTCAAGGATTCAAATGGTCGCTGGTACGTCTCAGAGTATACAGACACCTTCTGGGAATGGTCGCGTTGGAAGAACCGGAAGCTGCTGAAGATTGCCAATAAATTGATTCAGGCATCCAGGGCGGCCAATCCTCAGATCGAGTTCGCCATGAATTTCATGTACGAGTCGGTCACAGACCCCAAAAATGCTCTAGCATGGTTGTCTCAGAGCCTTGCAGAATCGACCAAGCTCCCCATCGATTTCTATGCTATCATGGCCTACCACAGGCAGATCAAGGAGGAGCTCAACCTTACCGACGCAGGAACATATGAAAAAATCTCCGATATGACAGCAAACGTCCTCAAGCTCATTGATGATCCCAACAAGATCTTGATGAAGGTCCAATTGGAGGACTGGAATACCGGCAAACAGATTCCTGCGGTTGAAGCTGATGAGGTCTTCCGGCGGATCAACGCCGAGGGGAGGGTCAGCCTTGCCTTTATCCCTTACTCAGCCAAAGCCCGCCTAAATGTCATTCAACACCATTTTCAGTAAGGAACTGCAAATATTCTTCCCACTCAATCGGCAGCATCTGTTTTTTCTTGTTGTTGCATGCCTTGCACGCAGGCACCACATTCCCTTTGGTGGATTTGCCGCCTCTTGCCAGGGGCACGATGTGATCCATCGTCAGGCCTTTAGGGGGAAAAGATCTGCCACAATAATAGCATCGGCCCCGGGCCAGGTGCCGCTTCCACCATTGCGACCCCCTCAGCTCCCTGGCTTTTTGCCGCTCCCGGCTGAGAGAGAGATCGTCTATTTCAATCGTGAAAGGACTCAAAACCTCTGTTCTCTTGTCTAGGCACCGTCTCGGGCGGGGATAAACCCCACCCCTACGATCTCTTATGAAAGTAGGGGCGGGGTTTATCCCATAAGCTCTAAGTTATTTTGTAAACATTCACAGGTTGCATTTATGCCATACGGGGTTGTTTTGAAAGATGAACATCGAACATCGAACATCGAACGTCCAACATCGAATGAAAAAACAAACATCCAATACCGAACATTCAACGACTATTTCTGTTTCTTTTCAGCCGTTTTGATACTCGTAACGAAAATCTTAATTAATTCTTCTGTTTCCTGTCTTTATGATTCGCACCGAATACTCGAGCAGCCTTTCTTCCAGGTCATATGTCTGTTT
>JAUWXF010000239.1 GCA_030616475.1 Desulfobacterales bacterium | reverse complement strand
CGATCTATACGTGAAGGAGGGGTCTTTGCCTACCACCACCGACTGGGATTATCGTCCATACGTGGCTGGTAATAATGAAACCGTGACGGTGAGCAGTCCGTCATCGGGTTGGTGGTACATTATGCTGCGCGCTTACGCTCCTTACTCTGGCGTGACCATGCCTGCTGAGTACACGAGTTGAATCAATAATATTGTCACGGCGCTTTCGAAGTGACTCGCCCTCTTTCACCAGCTCAGAGCTATGAGAGGGTACACACACCTTTTCTTAGAGTTCAGGACACCAAGATCTAGTCCCTGGCGGTAAGCAAGACCTTCGTTCTCTTTTCGCCTCTTCATGTCTCTGCTGGTGCAAATCCCCATAGTGATAAGTCTCTTTACAGCAACCAAGCGGGTGGCACATACACCTTTGAGGCTTATGTTGAGGGACCCCATGAGGTTTCTCTGTGGTGGACGGAATGGCCGAGCCGATGTACCAGTGTTCCTGTAGAGATATATGATGGGTATGCATTACTTGATACCGTCCACGTCGACCAGCAGGCAAATGGTGGCCAGTGGAATGTGCTGGGCACATATGACTTTAGTGGCACAGTTAGGGTAAAAATAATCTCTAGATAGCAGCTGTAGTACATGTGCCGATGCAGTGAGGTTTGTCCTGTAGGGATGGCATTATTGATGCTTGTGATGACAAGGGTGAATTCTAAGTCGATGAGCATACAGTTATAGGAGGAAATTTAGCTATTGTGGAACTTCTGGTGGGGTGATGATGGTTGGAGCCTGATCATACGAACGTAGATCACCAACAAAAAGGCAGGGCCCTTTGATCAAGCCGATCGCTTAACGTGTTGATGAATCACCATAAGCTATTGTTTTTTAAAGAAATAAAACGAAAAACTTCAAAGAAGATACTAAGGCGATATTTTTTATTCTTTTTCGCTTATATATCAAGGGATTACAGGGATCTTTCAACACCTTAAGTGAACGGCTCGCCCTTTGATGGGTACCCTGCCTTTCATTCAGTCCGTCCCTTAAGGTTCTGTTTTTGTGTTTCTGATCGCTTTGTGCTAATTTATTACCGAGAGCGGTAAATTGTTTGCATTTTCTTGTGAATTTACCGGTTATTTGGCCATTCTTCTGGCATTTAGGGGCTTTAACTATTTCATTAGACACGACTAACAGGATTTCTTGGATATTTTTTTCTTGGCTTTCCGGATGAAAGCCAAGAAATTGCAATCGCCTTTGGCGAATATATGAAAATTGAATTTCATCAGAACGCTAACAGCGCAATGATACAGCTTTCGAAAGGTAGATTGACAATTATCATTCCGCTGCAAGCGGATTGGGTTTCATCGCTTTCATCAGGAAAGTGATGAAGACAAAGAAAATCATGATGATCCTGCCTGCCCCGTAGGTGGGAACCATCGTACTGGGGTTAATCCTGTCTGACATAAATTGTCTGCAAAAGCGGACGATGAATTCTTAAAACAAACAAGCAAGATGCAATCTGTTTTATGCACCCAGTAATAATGAAAACGTTAGCTACCACCTATAGCCCAGAATCCCTATCCTCCCTCGATATGACGAAACGAGAAAGATTGCAAGTAGGAGAAAGACAAGCATAGTTACGGCGATTGTCGGACCAAAATGAAGCATTGAGTAACTGGCTCCAACCAGCGGCAGCAGGCTCCAGCGCACAACCGTCCGCAGTATCTCATGCCGGGCGATAAAGTCAGCCACTGGTGGTGAGTAAGTGTAATAGAGATTCACGAAGATCCTGCCAGGGCTATTGGTAAGCAGGAAGCAATCGCGGAAATCCCGCAATACCTGGACGTGCGGCTCCATCAGCGATCCAAACGCCGCTGTAGCGATGAAGCAGCCACCGCCGCCACCACCGCTGGTAAAGCCTGGGCCGGCCTGGTCACTTATCGTGCCATTAGGCTGAAGGTCGTCATCTCCGCGCTGGCGCCATGCACTCGTCTATAGCCCACAAAGGCACTGTTGCCTGCTGGCCTATTAATACCATCGCCCAGACCTAATTCGGTCTTTTTGGGGCTCAACACCTTCACGGTCAGCATCACCTGTTACCATTGCACCTCGCCTCCTCTCGTGCCTACGCATCAAGCACACTGTCACCAGTGCATCTGCAAGGCTCGATTCCAGGCCTGTACCTAGCGGCTACCTGGGTACACTCCCCACCTACAAGACTGCGCGGCCTTGCCAGACCGCAACTAATGGGTGACACGTATTTATTTACCTTAGTACTCAAAGTTGGCATTTATTTTCTCAATGTTGGAACTGGAATATCCAATATTCTGGGTCTGGATTTCAGCGCAATGTGGCCTAACCGATTGAAGTTGTGGATAAATGCTTCAATTTCCTGAATTTGCATGATTTTTGCATTATGCATTAAAGGTTAATGTATAAAGTTGTTCCCCCACCTTTGTTTGAACACCCTAATTAGCGCTAATTCACATGGAGAAAAACCTCAAAATGGGCTAACCTTGCTCACGGCGGGGCGTATCTACTCTGCTGGGAGCCCAATCATTTTGACGAAGCCAAAGCCACAGGTCTCTTAGGGGCACATGCCAGAGACCTCAGAGAGAAACCGATTGACTTGGATGGTGCTTGGTTTTGTTGATGCTTCAAAGTGATTCCTGCTGGCTGGTAACCTGGCCCCTAAAAGGGGGAGGGCAGGTGGTTTCATTTTTGCTCACAATATTCCGTATTTTTTCAAACAACGATATTTTTATACACTATTTTAACACCATTATAAACTATTATAAACTTCCTCATCTGCTCTATGGGCAAGGAATAAAGGGAGGTTACTATGAAGTCCATGAAACCGATTCTGTATGTTTTTATCACCTCTTTTATTTTCACCTCGATGTTTCTTTCGTGTCCCTCACATGCAGGACCTCTTGACAACTGGACTCAAAGAAACTCGGGTACTACTAAAGATCTTCACGGAGTAGCTTATGGGGAGTGGTACTCTGGTGAAAGCTTTGTCTCTGGGGGCGATGACGGTATCATATTGACTTCACCTGACGGTGCAAACTGGACATCTCGAATAACGGGAATTACTCAAGATCTTTGGGGTGGAGTAGCTTATGGCAATATGGCAAGTACCTTTGTTGCCGTAGGATCAGAAGGCATTATTATAACCTCATCAACTGGAGTTGGATGGACTCAAAGAACCTCAGGAACGACTAATACGCTTCGTAGAATATCCTATGACAATGGTATTTTTGTTGTCGTAGGAAACGATGGTGCCATTGTTACCTCGTCTGATGGGGTAAACTGGACTTACAGAAATTTGGGAAGTGATAAACATTTTTTTGGGATAGCTTATGGGAATGGAACCTTTGTTATTACGGGATCTGGTGGTTACATTGCGACCTCACCTGATGGAGTCACCTGGACTGTAAGAAACATAGGAGCAAATAATCATCTTTATGAAGTAGCTTATGGGAATGAAATTTTTGTTGCTGTCGGATGGGATGGTATAATCTTTACTTCACCAGATGGTGTCACCTGGACAAAAAGAACCTCTCCTATAGAAGGAAGCAATAACGTACTTTACGGAATAACCTATTTTGACGGCACTTTTGTCGCTGTAGGCCAAGGCGGCAGCATTGTTACTTCCCCCGATGGGATTGTCTGGACTGTAAGAACTTCAGGAATTACTAATTATCTTACCGGAATAGTTTTCGGGAATGGCACTTTTGTTACTGTGGGACTAGAAGGCACAATTCTTCAATCATCATATGTTCAGACATGCGAAGGCCTCTGCGGAGGACCAGGCATAGGCGGCTGCTGGTGCGATCCATCGTGTAAATTGCATTATGACTGTTGCCCCGATTATGATCAGTGGTGTGATGGGCCTGCTCAGACATGTGAGGGCCATTGTGGTGGTGAAGGCATAGGTGATTGTTGGTGCGATG
>JAUWXF010000081.1 GCA_030616475.1 Desulfobacterales bacterium | reverse complement strand
GCAATCCGATCCGAAGAGTCGTCACGAACGAAGTGAAGTGATCTCCTTATTGATGGGGATTGCTTCGCTTCGCTCGCAATGACAGCAACCCGAGTTTATTGAGAAGTTACTTCTCTCACTCTTGGTCTCTTTTTGCAAAAGGTCCTTCGTTGCAGCTACTCGGTACCAAACCTACTGAGTATTAGGTCTATAGTATTCCAGATAAGTTTCACTTGCATTATAGCCCTCAGTCTCGATGGCAGCATAAGGACCACTAGGATGGCATGCCCCGCACAAAGGACTATCACCATGGCATCCCATGCACATGTTACCTATTATGTAATATGCCGAGTCTTGAAATACAGGCACGGTTCGAAATACAGCTCCGATGCTATTGGCCCGTGTAGCAGCAGAAGAGGTCACCATCGGCAATCCTTCAGCATCTGTATCCTCCCGTACATAACTGAATTTGAACCCTTCCCTTGTGTCAGGCCTGCCATTAACCAGCTTCCCGTCTCTTATCATGGCTTCATTTGTGGAACCGAAATATCCCTGTGCCCCGTGAACATTGTGGCAGGTAACACAAGTGATGGTGGAGTCAAAGTATCTAGCAGCAAAGGAGGTTGAAAGGTCCCAATCAGAATCCCACCAGGGTAGTCCTGCGGGCGTTTCGCTTCCATCCACGAAAGTGACTACATGTAAATGATGTTGGTTCGTCTCCATAGGGGGGGGGTACCATAAGAATAACTGAGGGGTGGGTCATCACCAGAAGCATTGAAATTGGTAACAACAGGAGTATCTCCAAAGATGTCGTCCCACAGATGGCAGCCGGAATCGAAACAAAGTCGGTAGTCATTAACGGTATCGGGTATTGTATTTGCGGGTACGTTCATGGGTGGTTGTCCACCAACCGATTTCAAACGGTAGCCGGTCTGGTAAGAACTGCCGCCGTCATTATAGTTGGCGGGATCAAATTCATACGTCCTCGGTTCTTCATCTATATGGGTCAAGGAGAGATCATGGCAATCGGCGCAGGCCAATTCAGTATCATTGGGTGCATTGCCGTGCCCGTTCACAAAGTAACCGTAATTGGCACCATCACCTCCGATTTTTGGAGCGTCCACACCATCAATGAATGCAGGATCGTTATCGTGGCAGCCTACGCACCATCGCTCTTTTCCGCTCTTGAGAACATTGCCATCATAGGCGCCATCCGCCCAGTTGTTCTTGGAACCGATATTCGGGTCATTTATGCCATCATAGAATCCGCCAGGGCTGTGGCAGGTGTTGCAGACGGTCGTGTTAGGTGAATTCCGTCCATCTGCAAAATTCGGGTGGTCGGGGGAATCATGACAGGCTTGACAAGCCAATTGGGCTGGTCCTCTGTTGTTGTTAGTCTCGGTGTTGTGAGTAGTGTGGCTTGCTGATGTGCCGTTGTTGTCATGGCAGCAATCACATTTGTCATAATCCCTATGACATTGGGAGAAGCACGATACGTTGGCAGGACCTCCATTTACGTATTGACCATGACAGGCTTTACAATTCTGCGGATTTGCAGAGAAGTCACTCCCGTGTTGCGGATCATCTCTCCATCCCGTGGAATGGTAGGAGCTAGGATCGGATTCATCTCCAGGCAAGCCGTCTTCAACAGGGGCTGTACATCCATTCAGGAGAAATACAACTATTGGAAAGAGTATGAGGAGAATGGGCAACTTTTTTGTGTTCGTAGTTTTCATCACTCATATCCTCCGCTCGGGGCAAAGTCCCATGCACTTTCCAAAGGAGTAGCAAGATGTTGATTGCGCTGGAACATTTGACAGAGAGATCGTTGAACAAAACTCTTTCTCCTTTGTGCCCATACAGAGGAATCGCAGGATCTATGCCAATAGATCCAGAATGGCTCCGGAGTACAATATTTGTCATTTTTGCCAGAACTTAGACCGTGAAAAAACCATCGGTGAGACAAGATGAAGTGGGACGGAAATGCACCTTAAAAGAGGTGCATTTACACGATAAGTGTAAAGAGTTTAATGCCTTATTGTTTCCTTTCAGCAGTATGAAACTGCAAGAGATTGAAGCGCAGATACGAGGAAGGAAGTCAGGTTCCCTGCGGCAGGAAAAGAACTTAAATCGGCTATTCAAGGGGCCGCCAAAAATTCAATGACCCGCCAAAAGCGTAAAATGTTACAGGAGTGTAACGTCACACATTCGTAACATGTTACATCCTGCTTTGGTCACTGGTTACGGGGGTAAGCGGATCGCTGATACTGATAGGAACTCGCCGAAGAACTCCACTTCATGGCACATTCACAGCATTTCACCTCAAAGATGGCCCCTGGTTTCCGGTAACGGGTATCTTGTCCCGGGCATTTCATATCGATTGCTCACTTCTACCACCGCCGAGCGATTGCAACGCCGCCACCCAGAAGGATCAGGAACGTGCCCAGCCACAGGAGGGTCATGCCCGGTTTTATACTGACCTCTGCAATGACGGCAGGGGGGCTTGTTTGAGCGCTTTTCTCTGCGGAAGATGCCGGGCCCTGGTAAATAAGGCTGACCATTTTGGCGCCTGCATCTATGTTGACGAGGGTGAGGTAGGCATCATCCGGGCCAGGCAGTTTAACCCGGTTTGACGGGCTGTGCCGTTGGCCTACAGCGATGACCGGTTTCAGTATGACGGGTTCTGCGTCCTTGTACGAGACCACAATATTGGCACCGACGCTCATGGCCCGGGCATCCTTTTTGCCCATCATGCCTGACACATCAAAACCCGTGAATGTGAGCTCATAGTCATGAAACCGGATCTTCTGTCCCTTTTCTAGATGCAAGTGATTTCCTGAACCACTTTCTTTTTGACCAGGGTCGAATTCCACAGGTGAGATGTAAAGGTCTGCAATGAGGCCCCTCCGAATATGGGGATGGGAGAAACGTTTAACCTGGCCATCTCGACTTCGCTCGGAATAGATATCGGGCTGCGCAATGAATTGAGTATTTCCCTTCTTGGCATTTAGGGGAAGATGCACGCGCACCCCTTTGCCCTCTCTTGAGAAACTCGGGCCATTGAATTCAATATCATAGCCCATGGCATTTTTGACAACGCCCTGTGTCAATAACACCTTTTCAGACCGGTCATAGGCAGACGATGACACAATGCCGAGAAACATCAAGCCGACCCCTAAATGGGCAATGGCTGCGCCCGAGATGGTGATTTTCTTTCTGATGAGCTTTACGGCCAGAAGAAGATTCATACCCGCAGCAGCCCCGGCAAACAGTGAAAGGAGCAACACTCCTGCTGAAAGGAACGGCCCCCCCATATCCGGATACCCATGCAACAGGGTGATGATCCCCGATACAATTGCGCCTGCTATGGCCCAGGTCAATTTGGCGCCGAGCCTCGAAAAGCTGTTTTTTCCCCAGACCATCAACGGAACAAAGCTCAACAACAACAACATGAGGAGCGCCAGAGGCAAATTTGTGTTCACGTAAAACTCAGTTGACACCTTTGATGCCTTTTCAAGCAGCCTGGTTATGAGGGGCGCAGATGTGCCCAGGCCGGTCACAAGCGTACAAATGCACAGGAGCATCATGGCGGCAATAAGGCCGAATTCTCTGGAAAAAAGGCTCACACTCTCTGCCTTGGATACAGGGATCTCCCTTGCCCGGGCCACCAGAAACCCCACGGAGATAGCTATAAAGGCAAACATGAAGATGACCAGCCAGCCGGTGATGCCGAGATCCACAAAGGAATGAACGGAAAAATCAGCAAGAACGCCGGACCTGGTCAGAAATGTGCAGTAAATGACGAGAATAAAAGAAAAAGCAGCCAACACAAAGTTCGTTTTCCGCAATTTCTTACGCGTCTGCTGCAAGATCATACCGTGCATCAGGGCCGTGCCTGCGAGCCATGGCAAGAGGGAGGCATTTTCCACCGGATCCCAACCCCAGTAGCCGCCCCACCCCAAAACCTTGTACGACCAATATCCGCCGATGATGATCCCGGCACCAAGGCTCACGAATGCAAAAACCGCCCAGGGTAGGGCAGGCTTGATCCATCGATCGTATTCTCTGCGCCACAGGGCGGAAACCGCATAGGCAAAGGGGATCGTATATGCCGCATAACCCAAGAAGACCACAGGCGGGTGGATAACCATCCACGGATCCTGCAAAAGCATGTTCATTCCCTGGCCGTCAGGAGGAGAAATCGGGAGCATTCCAAAGGGACTTTGCTTGATCAACAGAATCGCCAGGAATATGTTGTTCAGGTTGTAAATGAGCATAACCTGGGGTTCCATGTCCCTGGCCTTAAACATAAGCAGTATACCGAGCCAGGCTCCGAGCAATACCCACAGCAGGAAGCTTCCTTCCTGACCTGCCCAGAAAGAACTGACCAAATACTCCAAAGGAAGATCACGGGACGAATATTGGGCCACATAACTGTAAAGAAACTCATGGTTGAGTATGAAGTGCATTAAAAGCATCGAGGTAACAGTCACGAAGGCGGCAAAGCCAAAAAAGCTCAGGCGGGCGGTGTTTCGACAGAAGGTACTCTCTTTTCTAAAGCACAGTACCAGATAGCATATTGATGATATGCATATTGCAATGAGTCCCAACCACATTGTCACTTGACCAAGATTGTTCATTCTTCTTTAGCCTACCTTTCATGTTTTGCTATAAAATCAATCAGATCATTTTTAGGGCCAAACGTCAATGGTTGAAGTGGCTGGCGCTTTTATCATCCTCTTCACTGCCGACGATTTCTCCGCAACTGAGCATTTGATGGCCGTAATAAGGGTTTCGGACAGCCTTGTCTTTCTGGAGCCAGGAGGCTTTTTGCATAGAGCAGTACACAACATATATGCCTTTTGGTTTTGACATGGTTGCCCACATCGCCATAGGCTTTGAGAGGGCTTTGAAGGCCACTCTCATTGCTCCGAGGTCTTTTCCTTCTGTAAGTCTCTGGGCAGCTTTCTTGATCTTCATCGGCACATGTTTATAGTGATCTTCATGCTCGCCTGTAACTGTGTTCGTGTCAACGTTGTCTGAAAGCGTTACAATCTGTTCTGCGGCCCTTTTCACCCCCTCTGTCTTATCTCCGGCAAACGCCTCATGGATTTTCAAATATTCCTCCAGGATGGGCTGCATGGCTTTGTCGAACTCTGCTGTCCCTGCATAAAGCACTGAAGATCCCACGGCTGCCGCAAAAAGTAAAAACATGCCAATGACGTTTCCTGCTTTCATTGTTTCCTCCTTCTGCTTACTCCTATTTCCGTTCATCTCTTCCAAAGGGTGTAGATGGCGGGGATATTGAGGTCTGCAACTCTATCGACGACCTCAGGCATTTGCTGTTCCTTGTGTTCTGAACTTCAATTTGAACTCCTCGATTGCGCTGTACAGCACTGGTACGACGAAGATGCTGATCAACACGACGAGCATGCCGCCGAAAGACGGGATGGCCATAGGGATCATGACATCGCTGCCACGTCCAACCGAGGTCAGAACCGGAATTAACGCTAGGATCGTCGTTGCCGATGTCATCAAGCACGGCCTGACCCTTCGCTGAGCCGCAACAATTGTTGCCTCGTGCATATCCTTGATCGACTGCGGTTGCCTTTCCCGGAAAACCTGGCGGAGATATGTTGATTGAATCACACCGTTGTCGGTGGCTATGCCAAACAGGGCCAGGAATCCCACCCATACGGCCACGCTCATGTTAATGGTGTGGATCTGAAAGAGCGCTCGCATCGGAACTCCGAAGACACTGAAATCTAAGAACCACGGCTGACCGTATAGCCAGATCAGAAAGAACCCTCCACACCAGGCGACAAAAATCCCCGAAAACACCAGCAGCGTTGTTGATACGGACCGGAACTGGAAGTAGATGATCATGAAGATCACGAACAGAGCTAATGGAAGGATTATCGACAGCGTTTTCGTAGCGCGAAGTTGATTTTCGTAGCTGCCGGCAAAGGTATAGCTTACGCCCGGGGGCAACGCGAATTCACCCCTATTGATCTTTTCCTGGAGATACGCCTGGCATTGTTCGACAACGTTTACTTCAGCGTGCCCCGGTTTCTTGTCGAAGACCACATAACCGACCAGGAACGTGTCTTCGCTTTTGATAACCTGGGGACCACGGACGTAGCGAATCTCGGCGAGTTCCATAATCGGAATCTGTGTGCCACCCGCTCCAGGCACCAGGATCTTCATCATGGCCTCAATGCTGTCGCGCAGTTCTCGCTGATAGCGTACTCTCACAGGAAAGCGCTCCCGGCCTTCCACGGTTGTGGTTATCTTTCGCCCGCCGATTGCAATTTCTACAACGTCCTGGAACTTGCGAATATGGACGCCATAGCGTGCAAGCGCGTTGCGATCCGGTACGATCTCCAAATACGGCTTCCCGACGATTCGGTCAGCCACTACGGCTGATGCTTCCACACCGGGCACCTCTTTCAGGAATCGTTCGATTTGCAGCCCGACATTCTCAATAAGTTCCAGTGATGGCCCTTTTACCTTGATGCCCATGGGGGCACGCATGCCACTCTGAAGCATAACAATCCTGGCGGCTATCGGCTGTAACTTGGGTGCTGAAGTGGTACCCGGAATCTTTCCCGCCTTCACGATTTCCTTCCAGATATCGTCCGGCGTCTTGATATGGTCACGCCATTGGCGATAAGGCCGTCCGGATGAGTCGGGAATCAGTTCCCCATTCTCGTCCCGAACGAACTGGCCCGCCTTTTCGTCATAGCGAAAGCTTACTCTTCGTCCATCCTTGTCGGTCTTGTATTCAGGCTTGTAGTTGATTACGGTCTCGATCATAGAGATGGGGGCGGGGTCCAGAGGGGTTTCGGCCCTGCCGAGTTTGCCCACGACCGATTCTATTTCTGGAATAGACTGAAAGGCCATGTCCTGTTTTTCCAAGATGTCCAGGACCTCGCCAATAGACGCGTGGGTCATTGTCGTGGGCATCCACAAGAATGAGCCTTCGTCCAACGGGGGCATAAACTCCTTGCCCAGCCCAGGGAATTTATGAGCCAAATACTGAATGGGTCGGGTCTTCTTCGCTGACTCAGGAAGCCATCCAAAGAGCCCGTCAAATCCCAGCCAGATTGCTCCTCCGAGGAGCACAAGCACGAGAGGGACAGAAAGAAACGCAGTTTTGTGCTTGAGACACCATCGAAGAAGTTGCGAATAAACAAGTTGAAATAGCTTGAAAAATCCCAGCACGCCGCCGATCAACACGGCCACAAAGACAAGGTTTCGCAACAAGCCACGTTCCGGGCCGAGGGGCTCCCAATAGCGAGTCAATAGCACACCCACGACAAGAACAGCAATTGCGCTTGCTGTCCAAGGGCCAAATCGCGTGATGCGTTTGGGAATTTTTTCCCGAAACAGGTAATATGCCCCGAAGAACACGAGCACTAGGCCGGTCCACCAGGCCACAATGAATCCAACAACAATACCGGCTATGATAAGCAAGACGTTCAGGGCTGAGCGCAGTTTCTTGCCTGAAATTTTGCCACAAAACAGAACGTAAGCCGCAGGTGGCAGCACGGTGAGCGCAATCACGATGGAAGCAATCAGGGCAAAGGTCTTTGTGTAAGCAAGGGGTTTGAACAACTTGCCTTCTGCACCGATCATTGTAAATACGGGCAGGAAGCTGACAATCGTGGTCAACACGGCCGTTAGAACCGCGCCGCCAACCTCACTGGCTGCGCGGTGCACGACTTCGAGGCGTGACTCGGCCGGTGAGGCCTGGTCCAGATGGCGGAGAATGTTCTCGCACACGACAATTCCCATGTCCACGATCGTGCCGATGGCTATCACAATGCCTGACAGTGCCACAATATTGGCCTGCACCCCGAAGAATTTCATGGCGATGAAGCACAACAGTACGGCAAGTGGAAGCATCCCACTGATTAATGCGCTGCTGCGCAGGTGCATTAGCATAACGAGGACCACGATGATGGTGACCACGATCTCCTGTGTAATGGCATCATTGAGGGTGCCCAGAGTCTCGTATATCAGGCCTGTCCGGTCGTAGAAGGGAACGACAGTGACTTTGCTGATTGTGGCCCATGATGGCCATTGGTCTCTTGAAACGGATCGCAGATAAGTTAACCACGCATCCTGATCGAGTTTCGTTCCCGCGAAAGCCGCAAAACCTCGTCTTTTTGCAAACTCAGTAACCGCGGCTCTGGTGGTTTTCGAGTAGTCTATGATGGTCTTGGCAGGAAGAGCTTCTCTGGTTTCATCGATCTTCTTCTTGACGTTCTTAATGACCGCGAGGGGGTTGTCTCCGTAACGGGCAACGACCACTCCGCCGACAACCGGCGCACCTCCTTTGTCCAGAGCGCCCCTGCGAATCGCCGGTCCCAGTGTTACCTTGGCGATGTGCTTAACGAGAATGGGAATGTTGTCCCTCTTCACCTTGACAACACTGTTTTCAATATCCCCTATCGTCTTGATAAAGCCTATGCCGCGGACGAAATATTCCGTGCGGTTCAATTCGAGTGTTCTGGCGCCGACATCCACGTTGGATGCCTTTACAGCCTTAAACACCTCATCAAGAGTTACCCCGTGAGCACGCATGGCATCCGGATCTACATCAATCTGGTACTCTTTGACGTAGCCGCCGATGGAGCCCACTTCGGCGACACCATCTGCCGAAAGAAGCCAGTACCGCGCGTACCAATCCTGGATTGTTCGAAGCTCTTCCTGATCCCACCCTCCTGTTGGGTTGCCGTCGGGATCACGTCCTTCGAGCGTATACCAGTAGATCTGGCCCAGGGCCGTGGCGTCGGGCCCCAATGCAGGCTGAACCATTGCGGGGAGCGTACCGGCAGGCAGGCTGTTCAGTTTTTCCAGCACTCGCGTTCGGGACCAGTAGAATTCAACGTCCTCTTTGAAGATGACATAGATGGAGGAAAACCCGAACATGGAATAGCTGCGGATCGTTTTCACCCCCGGAATGCCCAGCAGCGCGACCGTCAGCGGGTAGGTTATCTGATCCTCGACGTCTTGCGGCGAACGTCCCATCCACTCGGTGAAAACAATCTGCTGGTTTTCACCTATGTCAGGTATGGCATCAACAGGTACGGGGTATCTTGTGATACCACCCATTTCCCAGTCGAAGGGGGCAACCAGGAATCCCGCCACGATGACGGCCAGCATCAACAGTCCAACAACAAGTTTGTTGGTCAGGCAAAAGCGCAGCAACTTGCCGATTGCTGATTTCTGTTCTGTTGTTTGCTCAGAAGGGGGCTGTTCATTCATGTTCGTGCCCTTCCGGTTGTTCTTGTCCGGGAATGACCTCTATGACATCACCACATCTCAACATCATTTTTCCGAAATAAGGGTTGGCGGTTTCTTTATCACTCTGGAGCCAAGTTGCTCCACGGTTGTCGAAGGCCATAGGGCACTTGAACTGATACAGAGTCGCCGACGATGCCTTGAATCGTTTTACAGTGGTCGTGATCTGTTCAGACAGCACAGCAAAGTCTTTTCGAATGGCTTCAATCTTCCTCAGCTCGACAATGTGTGAAAGGATCTTCTTCAACTCCGCTTCATGCTTCATCCAATCCATATGGTCTTGCCCTGACAGTAGCGCCATATCCACTGCTGCAACGGCATCAAGCGCCTTCTTAGCCTCCTGCACAGCCTGATCGGCTTGATCTGCTGCCAGGGCTTTCTGCAGGGCAAGATAGCCTTCCACCACCTTGCCCAATTGATGGCGAAACTCTGGGTTGAGCTTTGCAATGCTGTCAACTTCGTGTTTATGCGAGATTGCCATGTGTGCCTGAAAGGAGGCAAGATGCTCGTCCAGAAGCCTTGCGACTCGCTTTGCTTGTGAAAGCTTCTTGACATCGCTGCCTTCGACTGCATCGTTACTTAGAAGCATGGCATATTCCTTCCACAGCACAGCGGCGTGTCCGCTTAGGTTCTCGCTGTCCACGGAATCAACCTGTTGTGACAGTGTGGAGAAAGCTTTGCGGATTTCCTTGATCTCGCCGGATTCGACGGACGCTTTTGCAGCGTTGCCCGCCATTAGAACCTTGTGTAATTGGCTGCGGACAAGAGCTGGCAGCGTGATGGTCGCAGGCCCTGCGGTCGGCTCTCTAGAGGCCTGATCGCCGCCATGATGGTGGGCGTGGGCACCTGCTGCTCCGCCCTCGGGAGTCATCATGCTGGGCTTAGCCCGAATTTGGAGTTCCGCGTCGATCTTGAAGCTGCCTTTTGTCACTACGCGTTCGCCTTCCTTCAGACCACGTCGCACCAAGTAATAATCACCTGCGCGAGGACCGAGGACGATCTCCCGTCCTTCATACGTTGGTTTTTCTTTATCGGTGACTACGACGTATACAATCGCTCTCTTACCCGTTACCAGAGCTGCGGATGCCGGTATGACCAGAGGTTTGTCGGTCTTTTCCGGATCAACACCCACGTATCCGAGTGACTCGGTTCGCACCAATGGCATCCCGCAGGTGCTGCAGGACCCGGCCGAATCCTTGACTTCCCCCGGATGCATGGGACAGATCCACTTGCCGGCAAGCGCCGCGTCCATCACCTTCCCGCTGCTTGCGACTTTGGCCCTTGCCACGGCCCTGACAAACATGCCGGGTTTGAGTTTCAATTCAGGATTCGCCACGTTCACCCGCACTTTGACAGTGCGCGTGGCTTGGTTCAGGATGGGGTCGATGAATGATATGGTTCCGTTGAAGACTTCGCCCGGATAGGATTCCGTCGTGAATTCCACGTTGTGGCCGTACCGCAGCCAAATAAGGTCCGATTCATAAGCGTCCAACCGCACCCACACCTGTGACAGGTCCGCGATCGTGTAGATCTTTGTGCCAGTGTTGACATACATGCCTTCCTGGGCGTTCTTGTGTATGACAATGCCGCTGGACGGCGAGTAGATCGTCGTGTGGTCGCTCGTCTTTCCACGTTTTTCGATTTCGGCTATCTGTTTTGATGTCAAGCCCCACAGGCGCAGCTTTTCTCTGGCGGCAGTGACCGTGGCTTTTGACGTCTCACGTATCACCGAAACGTCGCTCCTCTCCAGCTTCTTTACCGCTTCGATGGCCTGAAGAAGCTCTTCCTGAGCGGTCAGCAGTTCCGGACTGTAGAGGTAGACCATGTGGTCACCCTTTCTCACCGGCACCCCCGTGTAGTCCACGAAAAGGCGGTCAAGACGACCCGGAACCCAGGCGCTGATATAGGAGACCCGCGTCTCGTCATAATCCACCTTGCCGACCATGCGGATCTCTGCGCTCACGAATTTCCTCTCAACGGGAGCGGTCTCGATCTCCATGAGTTTGGCGGAATACTCACTGACCGATAGCTCCCTCATCCCTCCCCCTTCATCATCCTCCGCTTCCACAGGAATCAGGTCCATGAAGCAAATCGGGCATTTGCCCGGCTTGGGCAGCTTGATCTGAGGATGCATGGAGCAGGTCCAGAGCTGGGTTTCCTGCTTGGCAGGCCGTGCACTTTTAGGACCTTCCTTCACGCGGGCATTCCCCTCAGGTTCACGCCCGCCCCGCAGAAGCGCACCGGCCGTGAAAGCAATGACAACCAGCAGAACCACGCCCCATCGCCCCTTCAGACCTCTCAGCTTATCTGTAAGTTTGCTCATGATGTCTATCCTCTGCTCTTCTTCAGTCGAACATGTCCTTGACAGGTTCGCAAAAAGTCTTTTGGGAACGACATTGAGCCTTACCTCCTACCATCGCTTGACTTGATTTCCCTTCCCCTGGGTCCGTTCCCGGAGAGGTCCTTATTGACCAGAGTTTCGATCTCCGCAACTCGCTTGGCGCGGTCGGCCAACGCGCGCTCATACGCCAGTTGAAACTCCAGAAGCAACCTTTCAGCGTCTATCAGCGAGATGAAGCCGACCTTGCCGCCTTCAAACCCCTGTTGAGCCACTTTCAAGGATTGGTCTGCCTTGGGAATGAGCGTATCGCGGTACAGGTCGATCTTCCTCTCCGCGTCTCGGAAGTGATACAAGGCAAGCTTCAAATCGGCTTCCAACCGATTCTCGGTATCGACTCGCTGTTGCTGAACAGCAGCGTGGCGAAATCTGGCTTCCTTTTCTGCGGCCCGGTACTTGCCGTACCAGATCGGCAGGTTAACCGAAGCCTTGGCAATCACCGGGTCTTTCCCGCTTTCACGAGTGTTTGGCATCAGGGCTTCGTCTGTATCCACGTAATCCACGCCAATCGTGATGTCGGGGTAGTAGTTCTTCCTGGCAAGTCTGATGGCGAACTGTTCCTTCTTTGTCAGGAAGTCTAAACGCTTAAGGTCAGGATTCCCTTCGGCAAGCCACTCGAATGCCTCCTTATCCGTGAACGCCCAATCATCGTAAGGAATCGTCTGAGGCCACGGCATGGAAACATCTGAAGGCCGGTTGAGAGCCGCATTCAACTTCGCCACAATCGGCTCGCGAAGCGACTCCAGTGTTCGCAACCTGTCATCAAGCTTGCCCAGTTCAACCTGGGCCTGGATAACGGCGGTGTAAGACGCGTGGCCGACCTTGAAACGGGTTCTGGCAACCCTTTCGAGATTGGTCAAGAGCTTGATGTGCCCCCTGGTAATCGCCACGGCCCGGCCAAGGTAGTAGTACTCGTAGTAGGCCGATTTCACACGGTAGAACAAGTGGAGTTTTGCCTTGTCATACTGCTCCTTTTCGGCATTCCCAGCTTCGACTGCAGCATTACCCCTCAGCTTCAACTTCCCAAACCACGGAAGCATCTGAGATACGCCGAACTTCTGTCGCTGGGGCCCCACCCGAGTCTCTACCTCCTCGATGAAATACGCGTAGTTGAAACGGGGATCCGGAAGCGAGGTAACCTGTGTCACTCTCTCCAAAGCAGCTTTCCACCGGTTGAACGCCGCCTCCAAACCGGGGTTGTTCAACGCGGCATATTTCAGATAGTCCTCGAGCGTTGAGGCCGGATCAAGCTCTGGAAGATTCTGTGTTAGGGAGTTCTCTGCACGAATGTGTCTTTCGGCCGCTGCAAGATCATCATCGGGACGTCCTGAGCCTGCCGTTCTCGTCGTTGCACAGCTCGTGAGCACGAAGGGAATCAAGGCTAAGACGATTATCATAGATTTTGCACATTTCATTGTTGCCGTTCCTCCCGCAGATTAACTGAAAGTGCCTAGCCCGGACAAGCCGGAAATCCGACACGAAGTGAAGCTTGCGCTAACCACGAAATTCGAAACTCGAAGCAAATCCCTGGCCCAGACCCTGGATTAGTGGCCTGGTAGTTCATGATAAGGCGTCGCGCCAGGGCAGGCCAAAATACAAATGTTCGAATGTTCAAAACATGGAAATTGAGCTGTTTGAGATGTGGTCGTGCACTCAGTTTTGGTCATTTGAATTTTGAAGATTTAGAATTTGTTTCGGCCTGCCCTGGCGCGACATACCTGGATGATTCTGCTGCTCATGTAAGTCAGGTCTGGGCCAGGGATTTCGACCTGCCCGCCATTGCCAGAGACCTGCCCGCCATTGCCGTGTGTGCTGGCATTGCAGTTGTCCGGCGACCGTGGCGCTGGCAGGCGGGTGCCGGCACATAAGCTGAATGCTGTCTCAGGCGTTGGCAGGCGGGTATTCGGATTTCGAATTTGTTTTCTGCCAGAAAGAATACGAATCTTAGAACTAAGCGCCTACGCATTTTTCAAATCGAGTTTGAAAAAAGAGGCTCTTTCAGAGCAGTTAAAACTCAAAAATCCGAAATCCGAATATCGAAATTCGAAACAAATCCGAATATCAAATGTCCAAATGTTCTAAACATTACAGATTCAGGAATTC
>JAUWXF010000274.1 GCA_030616475.1 Desulfobacterales bacterium | reverse complement strand
GAGCAATTTTTCGCAAGGTCAAGGAACTCAAGGGATTGCGCGGAGACGTACGTCGGTACGTCGCACAAGCGATCCCGCAGATTGACGCCGAGATTGCGAAAAAGGGCCATTTCTGGATGGAAACTTGCTAATATGGAGCGACAGCGGAATACCAGTCAAGTTCATCCTGTGGTTATGTGATCAATTGTCATTGCCATTTGAAGCTTGACTCGTTGAACCTTCTTCGATGTCCTTTTTCTTCCCGATTCTGTAAGCGTCAACAACCCCAATGATCCAGCAGAGAATTACCAACAACAAGACGAGATTGAATGTGAGGCTGTCAGAAACGCCCAGGCGTGAGCGGCGGGCCAAAAGCGCTACAAAACAAAGAACCAAAGAAAATCCCGTCCGCTCGACCCGGTTATACTGCCCTTTGGCAGAAGAAACACGAAGATCACAAACCGATAGTCGAAACAAGTGTCTTTAGATCAGCTACTTCTAAATCTGGCTGGGCAGCAGCGCGTGGCGTAGCGCCAAAGCCATGTTGCATGTGACGTCGGTTTATCCAAACGGTTGATAGACCAAGTTGGTTGGCCGGCACTATGTCGTGATAAACACTTTGCGCAACATGTAATATTCTATCCCTTGAAATTCCGATGCGCTCGATAGCCGCCCTGAAAATATTAAGAGATGGTTTGTAGCATCTAACCTCCTCAGCGGTAATAGCGCAGTCAAAATCCACTTTAAGATGTTTGGCCGAATAGGAGAACAGATCGTTGTCGATATTGGAAACCACAGCCAGCTTGAACTTGGTCTTTAGCGCCTCCAGCGCATCAACTGTATCGGGAAAGGGTATCCAGTGTTGAAGAGATTCCTCTAAGCATCGCAGCTCAGAATCCGAGGGAGTAAAGTCATACTTCTCTCCAAAACCTCCTATTATCCTCGTAAGAACCGTTCGATACTTTACATACTGATCGTTTTCGGCCTCCGATTCTAACTCTGCGTAACGTTCCAAAATTTCATCATCCCCGAGATCGATGTTGCGGCTATCTAACACCGGCTTTAATCCCAAGAGTATTCCGCATTCCCAGTCGATGAGGGTGCCGTAACAATCAAATGTCAAAACTTCAAAATCATCAAAGTTCAACATCCCAAAACTCCTGGATAAGTCATGTTAGAGGCACGCAGTATAACCAGCGGGCCTAATTCCTTGCGAATCAGCACAAACCGCTACGTAAAAGGCCCGAGTTTTTTACCGTCTGGTTAATCCGCTGGTTATGGATTGCTTATGACTGATGAGCTGCGTATTCGTCCAAAAGCCTACGGATCATCTTCTGATATTGAGTATGATGCCTTGTGGCTTCCTTCTTAAAGAACTCAACGCTGGCTTTGCTGAGTGAGATAGTAACTTTCACCGTTTCTTCTTTGAATGCCAGCTCCTCTGGCGAGGGAAGGAAATCAGTTATCACTCTTACTTTGCCCAATGGCTCATCAGTGTATTTTATTTTCCTTTTCATATATCTTCTTTCCTTTCCGCCAATAGCCGGCGCCGATGATTCTAATTCTATGTGACCGGTATGTGAATCTAACTGTCAGAATCCCGTCCGCAACCTTGCCGAGGCAATAATACCTCTTTTCACCTGCGCTATGCTCAAGATCCTCTAAAATGACACGATTATGATCTAAGAAAGCAAGCTGCGCCAACGCAAACCAGACGCCATGTTTCTTCTGATTCAGTTGGTCCTTGGCTGCGTCCCACTCAAAATCAGAGCGTTTTTTCATAGAATTATACGGCAGGGCAATATTGTTGTCAATATATTTTTATGGCGGAATATGTGGCTTTCATATCCATAACGGTCGCTATAAGCAGCGGGCGAGAATAGTGAAAGATTCTGTGACTGCCTGAAAGTAGTGCACTTTTAGGCCTCTGTTAAGCCACGAGATATAGCCCGTCTGATTTCATAGCGTTGTTAGACCACCTTTTTTCTTTAGTTTTCCTACTTCTACTCATATCGTACAGTCCGTCCTATATACCCGGAGTAATCTTTGAGAACTGGTTCATACTCGGCATCTAAAAGAGGTGATGAAATCATAAAATCTGCTGTAGAACGGTTACACGCAGTTGGAATATTGTATAAAACAGAAATCCTCAAAAGTGCTTTAACATCAACATCGTGAGGTTGCGGTTGCATGGGGTCCCACAGGAATATTATTAAATCAACTTTATCCTCCGCTATCATTGCTCCCAACTGTTGATCCCCACCTAGCGGGCCTGATTTCAGTTTCATTACTTCAAAATTGTTTGCATCCTTATCACTTAGCCTCTTTTTAATAGCGTTTTCAACTAATCTACCTGTTGTTCCAGTAGATATCAATTTGTGATGTATCAATATCTCATAATTCCATTCAGCCCATTCGATTAAATCTTTTTTTCTGTTATCGTGAGCCACCAAAGCTATACGCTTTATTTTTTCCATATACTCTCTCCTTTCAGAGGATAGAAATTGCGATTATTACGATAAATGTATTAACAGCTGTCTAACCAACAAACCCCGCAGTTAGCGCAATTTGCATTGTATTAATAGGCGTTTAATGATGAAGCATGATCCAATGGTCAGAAAGGGGGCATCATCATGCTTCATCGATATATCATCCAGTTTATGGACTATTGCCGGCTTGCGGATTTTTCCAACCGCTCCATTGAAGCACTCAGCGCCCGGCTGAATGAATTCGAAGCCTGCCTGTGATGTTCTCAAGGCGAATGCCGCAAATCTCAAAGAATCCGGTCTGTTAAAAAGATCACCTACCTGCATCTGGTCGATTTTGTAGCCGACTACAAAGCGCCCTCAATACACGTAAGAAAGTCCCGTGTCTGGACACTCAGACAAT
>JAUWXF010000045.1 GCA_030616475.1 Desulfobacterales bacterium | reverse complement strand
GACGCTCCGAAGATAACCCAAAATATGAGGTCATTGCATGTATCGGCGGACGTGGCTTTGGCGTCCGCAGGGAGGACATGAAAAAGATGATCCTTGCGACGAGAGGCAAAGTGTTTACCGCGAAAACTTTGGATCGTCTTGTTGAATGTACCCGCTTGAGAGAATTTAAAACATCTCCTTAGCAAGCAAAAAAATAGCATAACAATGGGATTAACTCGGATTTGAAAAAGCTGGCGTTTTTTCAAACCGGTTATCCCAAACGGTTAACCAAGCAAGCAATCTGATGGGAAAGCAGCAATTTTTTTTAAAAACGGGGAGTATTACTTGAGAAAATACGATTATATAGATGAAAATTATTGGCCTTACCCCCTTCGTGATCTTCGCGATGAAGACCCCCTTGCGTCAAGACATGTTATTGTTGCCGATATTTCCAAACCATGGGGTGATCGAAGCATCAGAAATCTATTTACTGCCCTAGCTCCGATCGAACTTGTTAACGGAATTATAGCTCACCCAGGTGGTATAGGAACAGAAGTTTCAACAACGGGGCCTCATCCTTCATCATACAACGGTTCATTCGACTATGTACCAAGATTTACAATATGGGCTGGGGATTTAGCTGCTGAAGGTTTAGAGCCCCTTGTTGTTTCATGGAAATCAGGATCAAGAACTATCTTATTACCGGATCAGGGCTTTCTAATGACATATGGCCTCGTTCCGCGTTCTCAAAAATCGAAAAATGGGGATTTGATTCATTGGGACGATCTGGAACGACCTTATCACGATGTTGTAGTTTCGAAAATGGTCTCTGAATATTACTACGATCTAAAATCTGAAGCAAAAGTCACTATTGATCGTGAATATTTACAAGATTATGCCACATTAAGAAATCAGGCCCTGGTTCATGTCTATTATGTAATGAACACCGACGATTTAATGCCTGAAGATGTTAAGGCACTATCAGGTAAAGATATAAATGAGTTTAAGCTAAGTGGTCGCCTCATTGATATCCGCATAGACCATCGATCTAGCAAACAATTAACGGCTCAGATATGGGGAGTTAGGTTTTTATGTGCACCTGAACATTCACCAATTACTGAAGGCAGATGGGACTACGGAAGCTTAAGCTGGCCTGGCATAGATTATCCAGTTACAAAAGAGCGATCACGAAAATTGGGATTAACGTATATTTATGTAGACGACGATGTTCTTCAATACTATGAAGAGCACCCAGACAGATATTCAATCCATCCAGAAAGCGGGGGCGTAAGTTATGGCGCACAATGGAGTGTGAGTTGTTGCCAAAGAGTATCAAGAAATCTTATTCAATTAGAAATTAAAAAACTTTATGAAGGTTGCCCGCCCGAAGTCATTCATCATTGGAACAAATATGCAGTAGATCCACCACCTGGAGTACCAGCAAAACTGATGCAAGAACCAAACGTGGCAAGTCGTTCGAAAAGGATAGTATATTCTTTCGTTGATCTTGGCAACGCTTTAGCAGAACTCGGGAACAAATTGTTAAGTTCAGTGAACTTAAGTTCTGAGGATTTTGTAGGTTTAAGTCGTGATACATTGGACTACTACGGCTGGTGGACAAATAGTAATGTAATACCAATTACAAAACATATTAACAAAAGCATTGGTGAGGATTCTTTCTTAGAACGTTGTAAAAGCCTAAATACACTGATTGTTGAGGGAATAAACGAGGCTAAAATACGATGGCTCTTGCAAAAAATAGGCGTTAATAGTGAAAAAATAAAAAGTTTTCGAGGCTTGAAACTGTTAGACACTCTTATTCAGTATTCCATTATTTGCAAAGAAACTGGATTAGACCTTTTTGCAGATCAGAAAGAGGTAGAGAATAGATGGTTGGAAAAAATTTCTAGGCTAAAAAAAGATGAGCATCTTAACACCCCTATTGATGTTTTATTCTTATTGTATGACCTGCGAATTGCCAACGCCCATCGAGGTCGAGATATGGACATCCTATTGCATAGATTAGGCGCAGACAAGGCTTCAATTAGTAGTGGGATGGGCGAACTATTAGACAGTCTTTATGATTCTGTCGCAGAAGCTTTAGAGAAAACCACCATATTGATCAAACAATGCCTTTAATATCACCAATGAATCTAACGACAAAATGGCTACCTCAGCATTAAGACAGACTGCCAGAACTGGCGCTCTGTCTTCTGCTTATGCTGGTCGAACCCCGCAGTAAGATAAAAAGTTAGGCGCAATTAGAACGGCGTTTTATGATAAAACATGACGAGGATAAGTTATTTTTTAACAGTCTGCCTTACGCGGGACTTTCTTACGTGTATTGAGGGCGCTTTGTAGTCGGCTACAAAATCGACCAGATGCAGGTAGGTGACCTTTTTAACAGACGGGATTCTTAGAGATTTGCGGCATTCGCCTTGAGAACATCACAGGCAGGCTTCGAATTCATTTATCCGGACGGATAAAGCCTGGATGGAACGTACTGAAAAATCCGCAAGCCGGCAATAGTCCAAAAACTGGATGATATATCGATGAAGCATGATGACGTCCCCCTTGTCCCGCCATAGCTTTTCAGCGAAGGCGGATTGTTGACCACTGGATCATGCTTCATCATTAAACGCCTATTAATACAATGCAAATTGCGCTAACTGCGGGGTTTGTTGGTTAGGCCAACGAATAGGACTTACGACATTCCGTGCACTGAGGCAGCAGTGAGTAAAAGCAGGAAACAAGCAAATCCATAACCATAGAGTGAATACATACCATGCAACTATATCTGATTAATCCTTCAAACCCGCTTGTCAGCATCGTCAATGTCAAGGAGTGCCGCTGGAACCGATACCGCGTGTGGAAACCACTCAGCCTTATGGCTCTCGCGGGGCTCACTCCAGCGGAGTGGGAAGTCTCAATTGTGGACGAGAACCTCGGCGCGCCGGACTATCCGTCCATGCCTCGGCCGGATCTGGTGGGGATCACCGCTTTCACCTCGCAGGCGAACCGGGCCTATGAAGTGGCCGCTCACTTCCGGCGTCTGTGCGTGCCCGTCGTCATGGGCGGCATTCACGCAACCATGTGCATGGACGAAGTCATGGAGCGTGTGGACTCGGTTGTCACGGGGGAAGGCGAGGGCATCTGGCCTCAGGTGCTGGAGGACGCTCGGCACGGCTGCCTGAAACGCCGGTATGACGGAGGGCTCGCCGAGATAAGCGATATCCCAGCCGCTCGTCATGATTTGTTGGCTACAGGATATGCCTTCGGAGCCATTCAGACCACGCGCGGCTGTCCCTTGAACTGTAGCTTTTGCAGCGTGACGGCGTTCAACGGGGCCCACTACCGGATGCGATCCATTGGGGACGTCGTTCGGGAATTTCGGCTGATCCGCGAGAAACGCGTTCTGGTGGTGGACGACAACCTCGTGGGCACGCGTCCTGAACACATCGCCCGCGCCAAGGACCTGTTTCGCGCCATGGTACAGGCGAAACTGAAAAAAGAATGGGGCGCCCAAACCACGATCAACTTCGCCGATGACGAGGAACTCCTGGCGTTGGCCGCGAAGGCGGGCTGCCGGGGCGTCTTCATCGGCTTCGAGTCGCCGACGCCGAAGGGGCTTCGGGAACTCAGCAAGAAGTTCAATTTTCTGAAGGGCCGGGACTTTCGGGCCTCTGTGCGGCGCATCCAACGGCACGGAATCCTGGTCGTGGGTTCCTTTATCATCGGTTTGGACGTAGATGAACCGGGCATCGGAAAACGCATCGCCGAGGCAGCCAGCCAGTACGGCGTGGACAATCTCAACGCGCTGTTTCTGACGCCCTTGCCCGGCACGCGCCTGTGGGACCAGATGAAAGCGGAGGGCCGCATCGCTCTCGATACATTCCCGGAAGACTGGAAATACTACACGCTGACCTTCCCGGTAGCCCGGTATAAGCATCTGTCTCTGGATGGTATCAGTGACGAGATGCTCTCCTGCGACCGGACTTTCTATTCTATGCCGCGCATTCTACGCCGGGTTTGGGGCAACCTGTGGGGTCGCCGCCAGCCGCTGATCAGTCTGGTGGGCAATCTCTCATACAGGAAAAATTCTCAGCTGAGTTGTAAAGCATACGCGGCCTTCAAGCGTTACCTGGGCAATAGGCACGACTGTGTAAAGAAGTTATGAAAGAAAATGGTGCTTGGCTTTTTGAAAACAATCACTTCGGGGAAAATGGCCTAACAATGGCATCAACACCGACCGGGTATTGCCGTACGGCTTTACCGCCCGTCAATCCCCGGCGGGTTATGCCTACGTTAGGCCGAAAGTAAAAACACGATCATGGGGCATTATTGTAGAATATGTGGGAGTGGGAAAGACATAGGGTGGCGTCTACACTCTTTCTCCAAAAATGGCCGTGCCGATCCGCACCAGAGTGGCCCCTTCCTGAATGGCTGCCTCGAAATCCCCGGTCATGCCCATGGAGAGTTCAGTCATGTGCACATTGGCAATGCCCTCCTTGCGGATGATATCCTGCAAGCCCTTAAGGGCTCGGAAATAAGGCCGCACTTTGTCCGGGGCATTAAAGTAAGGGGGCATGGTCATGAGCCCGCTGACGTCGAGGTTTTCAAGGGGAGCAATCTGGCGCACCAGGTCAACGGCTTGTTCTGTCTCGATGCCAGACTTGGTCGCCTCGCCGGAGATGTTTACCTGAACCAAGATCTTTTGAACCTTGCCGATGGCACCGGCTCGTTTGTTTAATTCCTTTGCAAGCTTGAGGCTGTCTACAGAATGAATCATGTCAAAGAGCCTTACCGCATACTTTGCCTTGTTCGATTGAAGGTGACCTATGAAATGCCAGGAAACTTTTTCTTCCCCGAGGACTTCGATTTTTTCCCTGGCCTCCTGCACATAGTTTTCGCCAAGGTCTGCGACACCTGCCTTGATAGCAGCCAAGATGCGATCCGCTGGCACGGTCTTGCTCACAACAACCAATCTGACAGTTTTCGGGTCACGACCAGACGAGAGGGCCACGGCCTTGATTCGATCTTTAACGAGTTTTAGTCTGCTTTCAATGATGCTTTCGGTCATAGTCGGGTCTGCTGGGTTTATTGAGTTCATTGGGTTCATTGGGTCTTAACACAACAAACACAACAAACACGACGAACACAACAAACTAATACTCTTTCACCGCTTCACCACACCTTCCCGCAGCAGGTATTCCATCACCTCACACACCGGAAGCCCAACAACATTTGTGTAAGAGCCCTCTATGCGCTTAACGAAGAAGGTGCCCAGGCCCTGTACCGCATACCCCCCGGCCTTATCATACGGCTCACTGGTGTTGATGTACCAATCGATTTCAGCTTCGCTCAGGGGTTTAAACATGACTTTTGTTTCCACGGTCTCGGAAAAGGAGCGTCCTGTTGCCTTACAACAGATGCAATAGCCGGTCAATACGCGGTGTGTTTTACCGCTCAGTGCCTTAAGCATCTGGCAAGCTTGGGCCGCGGTATCGGGTTTGCCCAGTACAGCATCCCCTATAAGCACGAGGGTATCGGCCGCAATAACCCAGTTTTTTGGATAGAGCTCGGCAACCTCTATAGCCTTTGCCTCGGCGAGCATGCGAACATGATTTTCTGGCGGACTCACGGGGACGGAACTTTCGTCAAGAGTACTTGGAATCACGCTGAACGTCAAGCCGGCCTGTTCAAGGAGATAGCGACGCCTGGGAGAACTTGAGGCCAGGATCAGGGAATGGGGCCTGGATTTGTTCGTCATGTTTCCTTTTTAACAAATTGGATAGGATTTGACAAGATTCCCACGGACCAAACTGCACCGAGCCGCTCGACAGGTGTACATTCACGGGAAAGCCCCGAAAGGCGCTCCTTACCCCGGTCCTTTTCACCACCACCTGCTTTTGCCATGGGGTAATGCATGCGATCCTATTTGATACTCCTTGACAATAAATTCCTGCTCGTTATAGATTGCCCTCAGGAGTACAACCGATTTTCTTGCCAGCGTGTAAAATCCCCCCTGGCCCCCCTTTAGTAAAGGGGGGCCAGGGGGGATTTTACAAGACAAAGGCCATTACCCTTACAGCCTGGGTGGCGGAATAGGTAGACGCAAGGGACTTAAAATCCCTCGGAGTTTAATCTCCGTCCGAGTTCAATTCTCGGCCCAGGCACCAGTAAAATCAAGGGGTTAGCCAATATTGGCAAACCTCTTTTTTTGTGCCAGAATCGGCCATTGTAACCGCTTTTGTAACCATTTGAGCTTTTAAGTAGGCTTCCTGCCTTTGTGCAGCAAGCTTTAGATCAGCATAGTTGTCAATTAGGCCTATTTTTTTTCTTAGGTTTCGGTCTTAGATTGCCGATTAAGAAGAGAAAGTTTTGTATCAACCAACAAGATAATCGCTTTTGAAACCATTGAGTCTTCAGCGCAGGAGGATACCATGACGCGAAAAGCTCTAAAGCTTTTTCAGCTTTTCTTGGAAGTCTTTGTCGTTTACACAATACTCAAGGCGCAATTGTTCGTACCGTTGATCTGCCTGGTGATCATCTTCTTGATTGGGAGGTACGGAACCGCTTCCACAACGAGCAGCACAGAGAAAGCGGCGGCAGCCAAGGCCTCCATGACATCATTGTGAATGCTCTCAACTATCATCTTGTTTAGTGCCGGGTCCAGTTAATCCGGCCCTCCACGATATTCGGTAATCAAATCTGGCATACTCTCACCCCCTTTCTCGCCTCTGTGCTGGTGTCCGGTTCGGGTTCCATATGATCTTCCCCGGGGGATGGGACGATGGGGACGGAGTTGACCAGGTTGAATAGGTCTGATATGTCTTTAGCAGTTTGAAGGGTTCTTGCGTACTGATAGGGATCAGAGACATATGACAAAATTTTTGATGCGGTGTTTAAAATGTGGTGAGAAACTGACCGTTCATCGATCTTGACGTGTTGTTTATTTGCGCTGCAGGTCGTGTGGCGCACAATTTCGTTTAGAGCAATACGTGGAATCGATGGAGGATGCCCTTGATGAGGAAGTGGCAGGTGTGCGTTGTGATAGGTTTTAAGAAATGGTGATGAGGTCAAAATGATGATCATGGGACATCGCGGGGCCGCGGCCTTGGAGCCTGAGAATACCCTGCTTTCGATTGAGCGGGCCATGGAGATTGGGGTTGACGCTGTGGAGATCGATGTCCGCCTGAGCAAAGACAAAGAGATAGTCGTCATACATGACTCAACCGTGGACCGGACCACCAATGGAACGGGGCCGGTTAGCAGTTATGCACTTAAGAAAATGAAAAAGCTGGATGCGGGCAAAGGTGAGACAATACCCACGCTCGACGAGGTCATTGACTTGATTGGCAACCAGGTGATGCTGGTCATTGAGTTGAAGGAGGAAGGGACAGAAAGGAAGGTTGTCGAACTCATAAAGAGGAACAACCTTGACGACAACGTTTACGTGATCTCTTTCTGGCACAGTCTCGTAAGAGCCGTAAAAGAGATGGACAGCCGCATCAAAACGGGCATACTCCTTGTGGGATGTCCTGTGGACGCTTGCATCGCTACCCAAGCATCTGCAAATGCACTGGTGATGAAATACACCTTTGTAAACAGGAAATTTGTCGAAATAGCTCATAAGGAAGGCCTGAAGGTTTTCATATGGAATATTGATGACCGGCATCTCCTGAAGCCTTACGCCGATATGCGCGTAGATGGAATAGGAAGCAATGACCCTCGGGTACTGGTCGAGTACTTCAGGTAACTCACTTGCCTCTTTTACCTCACCAAACTTTCCCGTTACTGGAAATGCTTCGAGTCATCAACTGAGCATCCTTATTGGTTCTGTGGCAAAAACAAGACAGAGGATGCTTATGTCCGGTCTCCAGAGACGGGCCAACAGGAGGATATGGTAGTCTCTTGGGTTGAAGCAGAGTGAGGTGGGGTTCTGTTCATCATTCAACGGAGGAGAAGCGGCCGGACACTCACTGGCAAAAGCAGAAGGGGGTGAAACAGCATGAGGTATAAAACCAATCCCAGAGGGGTTACTATTAGGACTGTGGATGGGTTTACTTTTAGCGGAACAATAAACCTGGGCGTGAACGAAAGGCTTTCTGATATATTTACTAAAGAAAAAAAGCCATTTATAGTCCTGTGTGATGTCACATTCGACGGAGGTAAAGGAGGTACGGGGAAAGTCCTTTTTATTAATAAGAGGCATATAGTGTGGGCTGAACCAGAAGAACAAGCACAACAAGACGAGGAGGGGGGCGAGAAGGCTGGTCATGAAGGCAAGTGAAGGACATATCGGCCGGGTTTTCGTAATACGGCTCGAGGATGGCGATGTGGTTCCCGAGTGCATTGAGCGTTTTGCCAGAGAGAACGGTGTGTCCGTGGGGCACGTTGTCCTGGTGGGTGGAATCGGAGGGGGTCAGATCGTGGTTGGTCCACGACAATCGAACAAAAGACCACCGGATCCGATGCTGCTGCCTGTCGATAGCGCCCATGAGGTGGTCGGAGTTGGTGTCCTCGCTCCTGGGGAAGACGGCGAGCCGGTCCTGCATATCCACGCTGCTCTTGGACGCTCGGGGCAAACTATGACCGGGTGCTTGAGGCCAGGCGTCACGACCTGGCTGGTGTGCGAAGTCATCCTTTATGAAATCCTGGGCGCGAAGGCGGCTCGCGTTTGGGACAGTGAGAGCGGCCTTGCTCTCCTGGAGCCCGGAGCCAGCCCTGAAAGTCACTAGTGCCCCGTCTCAAAAATCCTGCATCCTGAGATGGCAAGATGAAATGTCTCACAAGTTCATACGTTTCACCCATCTGTCAAGGACGGGGAAATCCGAAATTCGAATATCGAAGCACGAAACAAATTCAAATAACCGAAATATCAATGACCAAAACGGAAAGCGGCATCACCAGACCGCTTTTGTTTTGAATTTTGAACATTTGAATTTTGATATTGTTTGCGGCTTACGCCTTGAGAAGAGTACGGATTTGCGGCTCACGCCTTGAAAACAGTACGGATTTCGATATTCGGATTTTCACAACAGACAATGTATTTCGTCAACATGTTAAATTGCCAAAATCGAACTTAGAACTTATGAGCCACAGCCACCAGCCAATACTACGGCCTGGCAATAGCTTTTCAAATTCCCTTTCTACGCGTCTTTCTTGAGGGAGAAAAATAAGTGAAGATCACCATAATTTTTCCCGGCAGAAGCATCGAAACGGCAAGGCCTACGATTTCGGTCATGCCATTGGCCCCAACGTTGTTGGCCGCCTTAACACCAGATGAATACGAAGTTTCCCTGGTGGACATGTTCTTTGGCGATCAGGTTTACTATGAATCTGATGTGGATGTAGTTGCCATCACCGTTCGCACCCCCCTGGCTGTAATTGCGTACGAAATAGCCGATCATTTCCTAAAAAGAGGGAAAAAGGTCATTTTAGGAGGACCGCACATCTTCGCCTTTCCCGAAGAGGCCAAACAGCACGCAACTGCCGTGGCGATCGGCGAAGGGGAAGAACTTTGGCCGATTATCCTCAAGGATGCAGAACAGAACAAGCTACAGGATTTTTACGTGTGTGGCCCATATGGGGTAAATAGGCTGCAAGGTGCCGTCTATCATAGAAAAGAAAGACCGACGCTAAAAAACCTTCCCATGATGAGGCGGGACCTCCTGCCCCGCGAACGCTATTTCATGGATTCCATATTCACCACTCGCGGCTGTCCCAACCACTGCCGGTTTTGTCCGGTCACCGACATCTTCGGGCCCAAAATTCGGCACAGGCCCATCGATGAAGTGCTCGCTGAAGTAGCAACCCTCGGCAAACGCTACTTCAACGTAGACGACAGCGTGTTCGGCCACCCGCAGATTGTGGACCGACCTCAAGAGAGTCAGTATTATCTTGATCTTTACCATGAACTGGCTCGGCTGCGTCCCAAACGCCTTTGGACCGGGGCTGGCGGCTTGTCCGCAGTAAATTACAAAGATGGCCGGAAAATCCTGGAACTTGCCGCTGAAAGTGGCCTGTGCAGTATAGCCGCAGGCCTGGAGTCCATATCCGCCAAAGGCCAGAAACAATCCGGAGCCTGGAGGAAGCTACACTATGGTTCCCCAGATACGTTTGATATCCAAAAAATGAAGACAAATATTCAAACTATCCAGAGCCTTGGGATTGAAGTCATGGGGTTTTTCATCATCGGCTGGGACGAAGATACTCTGGAAACTTACCGCAGAACACTGGACTTTTGCGACGAATGTAACATTATTCCCTTTATTTTTACACTCACCCCTATGCCCGGCAGCCAGATTTATCGGGAGTATTTGCAGCAAGGACGGATTTTTACTGATCGTCCCTGGGACCACTATGGCGGCGGTTATATTGTCTACAGGCACCCCACCATGTCGGATGAGGAGATGTTTGACCTCAATGCCGAGGTCATGACGGAAGGGTACAGCATGACACGTATTCTTAAAAGGACTGTTCAAGCGGTGAGGTGCCGTTTTTCCCTCGATGTTGCCACAAGCTCGTTCTTCACTCAACTGGGACTGAGAAAAGCCTACCGGCAATTGTATGAACAGACCCCGAGACCATTTCGACATTAACTACTCCCAGGTGTAAACTTTGGGGACATCTGTATGCTTGGAGCAATGACACGGTTGACCGGCTTGGTCAGGGCTGAATCGATCATGGGAGTGTTGGAAACGAAGATCCCGGTTGACTTTCTGGAAATAAACAAGAGGGCTCTGGAAATAGGACTGCAACTTGCAGACAGCCATCAATAGTCTGAGCATTCGACGGGAGAGAGATTATGATGAAGGTACCACTTTTAGACCTGAAGGCACAATACCAGACCATAAAGGATGAGGTGCTAACAGCGACCCGGGAGCTTTACGAGACCCAGCGCTTTATCCTCGGGCCAGAGGTTGAGAAGCTGGAGGAACGGGTTGCCCTGTATTGCCACACCGAATATGCGGTTGGTGTGTCATCCGGAACAGATGCTCTGCTGATCTCATTGATGGCTGCTGGAATTGGCCCTGGGGATGAGGTTATCACATCGCCATATACATTCTTTGCCACGGTAGGGTCGATTGCACGCGTGGGTGCCACGCCTGTTTTTGTTGATATAGAAGAAGATACGTACAATATCGACCCGCGAGCGATAAGTGATAAGATAACCAAGCAGACCAAAGCAATGATTCCCGTACATCTGTACGGTCAATGCTGCGACATGGACCCGATTTTGGAGCTGGCTCATGCCCATGATATCATGGTCATTGAGGATGCAGCCCAGGCCATAGGTGCGGAATATAAGGGTAGAAGGGCAGGTTCTATGGGTGATATGGGCTGTTTTTCATTCTTTCCGTCCAAGAACCTCGGGGCCTTTGGTGATGGGGGGATGGTAACCACGTCTTCAGATATCTTGTATCAGAAGCTGAAGATTCTGCGCGTACATGGTTCAGATCCTAAATATTATCACAAGGTTATCGGCGGCAACTTTCGGTTGGATGCCCTTCAGGCAGCCATCATCCTTGTAAAGTTGCTCTACCTGGAGCAGTGGACTTCGGCACGGCGGGCCAATGCTCGACGGTATAGGGAGCTTTTCAGCCATGAAGGGTTGGATGGTTTCATCGGGCTCCCGGTAGAAAAAAACGGCCGACACATATATAATCAATTTGTAATTACCGCTCAAAGTCGCAGGGATGAACTCAGAAGATCTCTGAATGAAGCCGGCATTGGCACAGAAGTGTACTATCCGGTTCCTATGCACCTTCAGCCCTGTTTTGTGTATCTCAACGCCAGGAAAGGCGATTTTCCTAAGGCAGAAGCTGGTGCAGAGAAAACCTTGGCGCTTCCCATCTATGCAGAATTGACTGATGAGCAACAGACATACGTTGTTCAGAGGATTAAGGCATTTTATTCATCATAGCCCCACAATCCAAAAATACTCTTGCATTTTTTGCTTTGTGGCAGTAGTTAGAAAGGGTCCGGGCGGGGATAAACCCCGCCCCTACGAACCGTACCTTCCGATGTCTGTAGGGGCGGGCTTTATGCCCGCCCGAAAAGGTCGCGCTAATTCAACAACATTGAGGCTGGGGGAGGGGATTTAAGGTATTTCTGTCAGCGGGGATGTAGCTCAGCCGGGAGAGCGGTACGTTCGCAACGTACAGGTCAGGGGTTCGAGTCCCCTCATCTCCACCAATAAAATCAATTACTTACCTGCGAACGTTCCTCAGAAAACTCGGCTTGGTCAAGAGTTTGGTCAACATTTGCGAAATAGGCTTGCAATTGGTCAACAGCTTGCCGGGCATCTTCAGCATCCACAGTATTGTGCCTGTTGAACATCTCTTCGCTTGAATGGCCCGCGATCTTCATGGAGAATTCTGGGCGGTCAATCTGGCCCATATGCCCATAGATCGCCTCCAATTATAATATTGCCTGAAATCCAGGCTAATTTAACGTCTCGGAAATTCTACAACCTATTGACATTCCCACAATTTTAGTCAAGTAGTCAAGTAGTCGAGTGGGAAAATGGTCAAGTGGTTAACCCTGGCCCAGACCCTGGCCCAGACCGGCATCATGGGCTTGGTAGATCAATTTAAGTACGTAGCGCCAGGGCGGGCCCGGCTGACTGGCTATGTGGTTGTATATATGAAGTGTGCGCCAGGGTCGGCGATGTTATTAGAGAGGCCCTCTGGAAAACACTCAGGACACAGCTTTGAAAAACCCAGGGGCAAGCGAGAGAAAAAAGGAAATAAGGGAATTAAAAAATGATTGATCTGGTGAAAAATTTTTTCGGCAAGAGCACAAAGGATGGTCCTGCGGACCAGGGGAAAGAAACATCTCATGATATCCGGATAGCAACCTGTGCTCTTATCCTCGAGATGTCTAATATAGACGGCGAGTTCAGTGAGTCAGAAAGAAAAAATATTATGTCTATCCTGAAAAAGGATCATGATTTATCCGATGAATATGCCGTCGCACTTCTTGAAGCTTCAAATGAAGAACTGAAAGGAAGTATAGACTTATGGCAATTTACTAATCTTATCAATCAGAATTATTCAATGGAGGAAAAACTTCGGGTCATTGAAACAATCTGGAAGATTGCATATACGGATGGAAAACTTGACAAGCATGAAGACTATCTGGTTCACAAGCTGGCCAAACTGCTTCGTCTTACCCACAAACAACTCATTGAAGCCAAACTAAAAGCGAAAAAATTGTTGGAGGCGGGGCATCCTGAATTGAAAAATCATTCGAATTTTTACTATAACGTGAAAGCAATACGATGATTCTATCTCGCTTTGATCTTCCGGTCATTGGCCATTACTTGCCTGAATTCGAGAAAACCATCGTCAAGCGTTTGTGAATTGGGTCCTATCCTACTGACTCTTCTGGATGATGGTAATCTACTTAGCCACCGCATCAAATCCGGCAGGCAGGTGGTGGTGTTTGTGGAGAAACAACAATGTTGCAGCCGAAAGGTTTCTATGCGCATACCTGAGATCTGTGATAGCAAAAGGATTGCCAGGCTGAGACAGGCCACAGCCGCAGCAGACTATCCCCTAAGGGGGGGTGCCAACGTACAGGCCGGTGCGGGCTCTTACAAGAAAAAAACAGGGCACAGGGATCGGGTCACCGTGCGGCCAGCCACGGCTGCTGATGTGCATTATATCCGAAGTCTGAGCAGAAAAGTGTTTCAGCAGTATGGTGCTTATGAAAACATGCTGGGGCGCTGGTTTGAGTCGGGGATCACCGTGACCCTTTTGGCTTTAATGGGAAAACGACCTGTCGGGTTCGCCATGCTCGGCCGACTTGAGCGCGAGTCGTATCTTCCTCGGGTGTCTGAGCTGCTGGCCATTGCAGTAGAACCTATAAAATGGAAACTTGGCATTGGTGATCTTCTCATGAGGAACGTAGAAAGGAAGGCTAAGGACCTAAAAGTTGAGACGCTGGTTCTGCATACAGCCGTCGAAAATTTGCCCAGCCAGAAGCTTTTCAAGAAACATGGATTTACCCCGTCCAAGATCAAGAAGAATTTTTACCCCGAGGGCCAGGATGCCCTTATGATGTGCAAGGAGATTCCTTAACATCTAATACTCCCTGTTTTAATACTTCTATTTCCCGCACTGCTTGGATACCCCCTAGCAGAAACTTATACCAAAACCAGGCCCGAAATGGAATTTGAGGAAAGGTGCTTCCGACATTCCTAACGCCTTATGCCTTATATCGCCAGCTATAATTTAGATAGATGCAAAGATTGTGGCACCTGCCATGAGATCGTAGCCTGCTCCGGGCGAGATGAGGCGTGCATTGGGTGCGGAGCCTGCGCACTGGCTTGCCCCAATGAGGCTATAGAAATGGTGGAGGAAGAAAGAACAAGGGAGGTGATCATATACGTAAACTGCAAGGCGACGGTGGTGCCAGAGAGAATTCCGGTGAAAGAGGCATTAAGCCTTTCGGCTTATCCTATGGCACGTATGCCTCAAGAGGCAGGGATCTTTGCCCCCTGTGAGGTAGGGGCCTGTTTTAGCTGTGCGGTAGAGATAGATGGTGTGGTCAAGCCAGCTTGTATCACCGGTGTAGAGGATGGCATGCGAATCAGAACATCCCTTCCCGAAAATTATGTTACCAGAAGGATTGTAGGCGGATTCATGGGACATACTGTCGGCGGGGTTGGCACACCCTGGAACTTTAAGGGCAGAGGCTACATAGAGGTGGCTTGCTTCGCAGGAGGGTGCAACTTGAGGTGCCCTCAGTGCCAGAACTGGATGACGACCTACGGAGGTAAAGGCAGCCCGTTAACCCCTGAAGAAGCGGCTCATAGAATGACTCTATCGAGGCACCAATTTGGCGTAAACCGCATGGCCATCTCAGGGGGCGAGTGCACCTTAAATAGACCCTGGCTTATGCAGTATATAACGAAACTCAAACGCCTGAACACAGATTCCCATGCGCGGTTTCATGTCGATACCAATGGTTCGTTGCTTACGCCAGATTACATCGATGAACTGGTTGAGGCTGGTATGACAGATATTGGGATCGACCTTAAAGGCATAGAAGTGAACACCTTCCACCGTATCACTGGCTTGAAGGATAGCTCTCTGGCCCAGACCTGCATGGACAATGCGTGGGCAGCGGTTGGCTACATACGAGATCATTATAAGGACTTCATATTTTTAGGTATTGGCATTCCGTACAACAAGGATTTGATTTCTTTAGAAGAAGTTGAGAAGAGGGGGAAAAGGATCTGTGCTATGGATCCCGATGTGCAAGTATGTGTGCTCGATTACAGGGCAGAATTTCGGAGTTATATCAAAAGGCCTTCAGCTCAGGAAATGATGGGGGTCCGGAGCATACTCAAAGACACCGGACTGAGAACAGTGCTTTGCCAAACGGCCTACGGGCATGTTGGGCCTTAGGCAGATGCTCATGGTGGAGCTGTGGTTGTGATAACAAAATCGTCTGACATCTTAAATGGTTTCCAGGCTTTCAGGAAGCGGGTTGTTATTGAAAACCTTTATGAGCATGTGAAATATCTCTCGGTCAAGATAGGAGATCGCCATCTATGGAAGGAACATTCCCTGAGTGATGCTGCTGAATATATTGAATCAGCCCTTCAAGTGTGTGGATATACAGTGCAGCGGCAAACCTATTCATGCTACGGCAAGAGCGTCTCAAATCTAATTGCAGAGAAAACCGGGACTGATGAGGGATTAGTGGTGATTGGTGCCCATTATGATACCGTGCCTGGAACACCAGGTGCGGACGACAATGCCTCGGCTGTGGCCGGCATGCTGGAGCTTGCAAGGTTACACAAAGCAAGTTTGAACAAGAAGCATCTCATATTTGTTGCCTTTGTTAATGAAGAGCCCCCTTGCTTTGGATCTCATAATATGGGGAGCATGGTCTACGCTAAGCACCTAAAAGATCGGAATGTGTCGGTGGATGTTATGATCTCACTGGAGATGATCGGATATTTCTCCCGGGAGCCGATTCAACAATACCCGCTTGCGTGCATGCGCCTTTTTTATCCCAAGACGGCTGACTTCATTGCAGTAGTGGGGAATTTTCATTCATCAAAATATGTCTCTTATCTGAAGAGGGGAATCAAGAAACATTCGGCCATAGATGCAAGGTCCTTAACTGCACCCGAATATTTGGGAGGCATTAGCCTTTCAGACAATTCTTCATTCTGGCACCATGGATACAGAGCTGTCATGATAACGGATACATCATTTTTCAGAAACAAGAATTACCACCAGGAGACGGATACAATCGATACTCTCAATTTTGAGGCCATGGCAGAAGTGGTCAAGGGTCTGTATTATACGCTCTTGGAGATATAGGCAAATCTGTCGGAAATAACCTAACCCATGAATATCCTTGACCCAAAACAAAGCCTTGTGATAGTCTGCCCGGAAATTCTATAGAGAAGCTGATCGAAATCATCCAGGGGCTTTTGAAGGCTGATGTTGATCTGAGTTTCCTGCTGCAACTGAGGAAAAGTGAGCTCGAGACTCTGCTCGCGTGCATCAGGGAGCGGGTTAACCAAATCGGGAAATAGTTTTTGATTTTGAAAGATTACCGGTGTACGTTTCGGAATTTCTACAACCTATTGAACGTCAACAAGCTTTTAGTGACGGTTAATTTGTGCCATCCACATGGAATGATGGAATGGTGGAATGATGGAATAGTGGGCTACAAAAGCGGAAAAAATCATATTTGATCTTTTTTCTTCCTCTAAACCCAGCATTCCAATATTCCAGTGTTCCACTATTCCAATTGTGAGCGAAGCGAACTAACTTGGTGTGATAATTTGGGGAGGTAACCTGGGAGGTTCTATCCGATCAACATCGATCTCATGTGACAGATCTTAGATCCAGTTTCACGGTCAGAAGAGTTTCGATATGTTCTTGAAATCATAACTTTCTCGAAAATATAGATGGTGGCAAGAAATCCTCATTAGAGGCGATTTGTTTTACGACCTCGTGGGCAAGGCAATGACCAAAGACCACATCATCTCTGACATTGTTAGAACAACCAAGGAAAACAACGGGAAGCCCTTGGGAGCCCAGAGATTTCAGAGACTAACGGGTATAAAGAAATCTGATTGGTTATGATAGAAATTGTGAGACCCAAATGCTGACACATTGTTTAATCAATTTCTCTCGTAATCCTGGCAACTTCAGTTTCCTTTTCTTTTATTCCCTCGAGTCTCTCATGTAATCTCCTAATGCCTCTGAGAGCTGATGATTGTATTATATCACTAGGGGACGAAAGAAGCGGTATGATGATGTGAAAATCGTCGCTACTTCCTTGCTTACACAAAAGCTCAATTGCTTTACCCCTAGTGGTATCGGTGTATTCATTGTTTGTAATAATTTCGCGTGCAAAGCAATATATCTCTTTGTCATACTTTAGATCGTCCATTTCTACGAAAGCATCAAGTATCAGATTTAGTATACCATCCTTGGAAGATATTTCGGGCATTTCAATTTCAATTCCTCTCAATGACTCTTTTACTTCTAATTCGACCTTTTCAATTTTTATAATAAGCTGCTTTTGCGTCTGAATGTCAAATGGTTGATGTTGAATGTGATCCTTCATTCTGCTAAAGGAGGATTCCAAATATTTCTTGTGCAAGGCGACAGTGCTAATCTTTCTTTCTGATTTCATCTTTTTGGCACAATTTATAAACGTATCTATCAAATAGGATGTAGCCCTGTTATTATAAGACGACAATGCTTCTCTAAGTTCGTCGTAGAATTGTGAATTATCTAGGTAACTATCGTTATTGTTTAGAATCTTAACAAGTTCCTTGAGAGCCAAATCGGATTCTGTACTTTTTAGCGCATTGATCCCTTCAATTTTGGTTTGGATTTTGTCCGACTGTGTTACAGTTTTGGTTATAGTAGGAAGAAATGTGTATTCTCCAGGTGAGCTAACAGGTGTAATAAATCTAGCGAAAATAGTATTTCCGGAGATAGGTATGAGAGCGATAAAAAGGGAAATACAAGCTGGGATTAGAATATTCACTATGATAAAGTTAGAAAACGTTTTCTTAGTTGGTTCTTTCCTTTTCGATTTTGGAGTCATGAACCGTTTGTATTTTGTAATTAGTCTATCCAATAAAGTAGTGAAAACTGCACTGCCTGCAGTAACAATTAGTACAAATGTGAATAAATAAATTATTCGGTGATATTTCGGCAGGTTGAACTTCTCGTCAATAAGAGTAAACAAGTACAGGCTAATTGTGTAAGGTACTGCTAGATAAATCATAAAAGTTAAGGTGTTTTTAAGGTATTTTTTTATATTGCCAATCTCCTCCTGATTTGGATTGTTATTATGTTTCATGATTTCCTCCCTTGAAAAAGACCATGCAAAAATGTGATCTCACTTGGGCACACATCATAGCGATATTTTTTAGAAAAGTAATCTAACATTACATATTGAGCAGAATCTTCTTTTTGGCCCAATACCTAAATGCGGTTCAATTCATACAGCAATTAGGCCAATAAGGCAATAAGATGATTTCTTCCTGTAACCTTCAAATCTATGAAATTCGCGGTAGCTGCTTCTATGTGGGTCCTCTTTGTCAAGCACTTTTTTTGTGTATCATGTATGATGGTCTTCTCGACTCTCCTTTCTGCAACCGGTTAGCATAAGGTTTTATCTGGATCATTTTAGGTTTGACGGTCTTTGTGCCGTCAAGCCTAAAATGACTATCAGATGTACTGAGCAAATTCACACGGAGACAGGCAAATCAATTCTGGTGCTTGATCTTTTTTGGTTAGCCGGTTCCTTGAAGCCGTTGGACCAGAGAGGTCTTACCAACTTCGATCCGTGCTGACACTTTGGTCGAGCACGTGATGTTGAAAACACTATATCTTGTGTTTTTTCCCTTTCCGTTAAAGCGTGCTGAAACGATCGATTTCTGCTATTGATGTGTACTATTTAAGCGCCTGAATTTTTAAGGTTTCTAAATGAAATCATCACTTTTGCCCCGAAGAATTTGCCGTTTCTAGTAGAACCCACCATCGGCGCACTGCAATCTTCATGGCCAAAACGTGGTCAAAGCTTCGTCAGCAGATCCCAAAATATAACTCCGTGATTCTGCGACTTCTGTGCTGTATACCTTCGCTCCATGACATGGTATAAGGCGCCGATATTAGGGCTTCATTCCATCTCTTCGGAGTTGCCTATATGTCTCGTTCTACCGTAGCCCTGGTTAAGGGCGCCGACCGGTACCAGAATATTGCCGAGGCGCTTGCCCTGCTGGGCAAAGAGGCGGTTTCGAGGCTGCCAGGGCAGTTGTGGATTTTGTCCGTCAATACACGGGCCATCCGGTGATTATAGCCGAGGGTGCTGCAACCTCTGACACCTTTGAGGGCTACGAAAATTTTGGCTTTTTGGAACTGGCTGACAGTCATGAGGACGTTGAACTTAGGGATCTGAACAGGGATGTTTGGCAGATCGTTACCCTGTACGACCAAGACCTAAGATCCAGGCCCTTTCGAATAGCAAAGACAGTAATCTTTTTCCTTAGGTGAACACGAAAGAATAGGGAAGACCATGTGTGAATTTTGTACAAAACATGGAGACGGAAAGATCTGGTATAAGAATGCAGGAAATTACGCTCAAGATCTCGTTGCCGATCTAAGGCGCAGGAAATATATCGAAGACTTCCTTGAATCTACAATTGGTGACGGGTTTAAGGCCCTTGGACGCCTCGAAATTCTCTTTGCCAGGAGGGGGCGGCTGCCGGCTTCCATAAAATACAATATGGAGCAGCGTGCCAAGATCGAACATTTCGGCCAGGTCCTACCCATGGAGGAGATCAAAGAGCTGGTGCTTAAGGCAGAAACCATTGTCAGAATGCCGTGCGCCTGCCGCTGGACTGTCCGAAAGAAAGAAGTCCGGTGCTGTTATGCAATCAGTTACGGTCCCCATGCATGGTATGAAGGCCTTGATATGAGTTATTTCGGCAAGCCCTCCGATGAGGGCCTTGAATCATTGTCACTCCATGAAGCTCTCCATCAGATGGAAGGAATGGAAACAGATGGTGCAATACACACTATCTGGACCATGTTGACGCCTTTTATCGGGGCAGTCTGTAATTGTACTGCTCGTGATTGTATGGCCATGCGAACCCTGTCCGGCGTTGGTGTGGAAATCATTGCCAGGGCCGAACATGTTGCTGTAGTGGACACGGAGCTGTGTGAAGGATGCGGGCTCTGCGCCGAGTGTTGTCAGTTTCATGCAATAGATAGCATTCAGGGAGAAGGCAGGATGATAGCCCGGATTGATTCAAAAAAATGTTTTGGTTGCGGATTATGTCGCGGGGCATGCACTACCGGGGCTCTTTCCCTGGTTCTAAGATAGAGAATTCATTACTTTCTTTTCAAAACTGGCACAGATGGATTTCAGGCGCGCTCTTTGCCTCTCCACGCACGAAGGGATGGAGGCCAGGTTCTCTCCCTGATACGGCTGTTTTTGGGCAATACTCAGACAGAAGTCCATACCATCTTCTAGATTGTTTTTGAATGCTTGCAGGGTTTTGATTTCTCTGGGGGTGTACGTACAGTGAGTTACCTGTTTTTCAAAATAGTCCACATACATCACAATCTCGTTCGCAAACACATGTGGACGTTCGGATGAAACCAGCGACGGGCCTCTCCCGTAGATATGGTCCGCCATCTCTTTCAGTGTGTAGATCTTGTTGAACCAGGCGATATTGGGACCGGGACATATCGACTGGGGGGCTGTCTTCTCCTTGGCGATGCCCAGGGCAATAAGGGCTCCATTCCCCAGGTGGTCGCAAATGCAGGTTTTTTTCACAATCTTCCGGCAAAGCCTTTCCTTTTCAGCGTCTGAAACCTCCATGTTCCTTATCTCCTCCAGTTTCATCTTTTGATATTGCCTGGAGGCCAGACAAATAGGCGTCTTGGTAAACTCGGTATTGGATACAAGGAAATGCTTCGGGCAGGGGGAGCCGGGCTTGCCTTTTGCCACCATGTTGCGGGTCCATATTTCCGATCCTGTTTTGCGTACATTGCTGAAAGGGATTTCCAGGGGAGAGACGTCACTCAGGTACAGTTCTTCCTCTCCGGCCTGTGTCAAAAGTTCACGAGTAGTGACATCCACACGGGTGGCTTCGGGGACAAGCAGAAAAGGACTGGCCCATCCCGTAAGATCTATCCTGAAGTCTTCCATGAGTCTACGCACTTCCCCATGAGTGCCAATCCCTCCCTGCGCGGTGATGAGAGGGCGACCGTTCAACGCTGGCTCAGGATACTTCCAACCCATCTTCTTGTAGTACTTCTGTATCAGCGGCTGAAACTCTCTGGT
>JAUWXF010000121.1 GCA_030616475.1 Desulfobacterales bacterium | reverse complement strand
TGTTTTGGTCATTTGATATTCGGATTTTGAAATTGTTTCGAATTTCGATATTCGGATTTCGGGTTTAAACGTCTTGCAAACACCTCTAATTTGAGCAAATTAGAATCTACTTTGACGTTACCGTGGGATGGGGGCGTTGATTTGAATACTAAACACGTTTATGATATGAATGTAAACCAAACTTGATAGTGTAGGAATTCCCTTTTTTCCTTTTTTCAAGCGGCGTAGCCGCGTCGTATAAAATCGTGAAGCGATTTTATGAAAGGAGATGCATCATGGAACCAATTAAAGTAATGGTCAACGGACTCCCTGGCAACATGTCCGCCAAAGCAGCCGAACACATCCTGCAAGACAGCAGCCTGAAACTCATCCCCTACGCCCTGACCGGACCTGAGATTGAAGCCACCGAAACCCAAATCGGTTCTGAAGCTGTCAGATTGATCAAGCCGGACGAGAGACAAGAGATGATAGAATCTATCAAAAGGTCCGAAGGGATGGTTATCTGTGTGGACTACACCCATCCGAGTGCCGTCAACGATAATGCCGCTTTTTACTGTGAAAACGGCCTCCCTTTTGTCATGGGCACCACCGGCGGTGACAGGACGCGCCTAATGGAAACAGTGCAAAAGTCTGACACAGCCGCTGTGATTGCTCCCAACATGGCCAAACAGATTGTGGCCTTCCAGGCAATGATGGAATATGCTGCTGAGACCTTTCCTGATGTCTTTAAAGGATACAGCCTGGACGTTAAGGAAAGCCACCAGCAAGGAAAGGCCGATACCAGTGGCACGGCCAAGGCCATGATTGGCTATTTCAACCGGTTGGGCATCCCCTTTACCAAGGATCAGATCAGGATGGAGCGGGACCCGGAGGTTCAGCGGTCCGAATGGGGTATCCCCGAGGCGTATCTAGGCGGGCACGGGTGGCACACTTATTCACTCCGCTCAGAGGATGGCACTGTCTTCTTTCAATTCACCCATAATGTCAATGGCCGGGACATATATGCCATGGGAACAGTGGACGCCATTCATTATCTGGCCAAAAAGATCGACCAGGGCGCTAAAGCACGTGTATTCACCATGATTGATGTCCTGAAAGGGGCGTAAGTAAGGATGCGTGACGTAATAGCTCTTGTGATGGCTGGCGGCAAGGGGGAACGTCTCTATCCTTTGACACTGGATCGGTCAAAGCCTGCGGTTCCATTTGGGGGTATATATCGAATCATAGATATCACCCTTAGCAACTGCATTAATTCCAATATCTACAAGATCATCGTCTTGCCCCAGTACAAAGCACAGTCACTCGTGGAGCACCTGGAAGCAGGGTGGAACATATTCAGCTATGCCCTGGGCCACTATATAAAGATCGTGCCTCCCCAGATGCGGGTAGGCGAAGACTGGTACCGCGGCACGGCCGATTCGGTGCGACAGAATCTGTACCTCATAGAACGCGAAGCCCCCGAACACCTGGTCATCCTTTCAGGCGATCATGTCTACAAGATGGACTACACCCATTTTAGAGCCTATCACGAAGAAAAAGGTGCAGACATCACTATTGGGGTGATTGAGGTTCCTGTATCCGAGACCCGCCGTTTTGGGATCGCGGAGGTTGCAGGAGACTACAGGATCACCGGTTTCAAGGAAAAACCCGCATCCGCAGAACCGATGCCAGGGGATTCTCGGTATGTGCTCGCCTCCATGGGGGTTTATATCTTCAAGGCCGGGGTGTTAATAGATGTATTGAAGTCCTCTGACAAAGACGATTTTGGCAGGGACATCATTCCCGTGGCATTAGAAAGGTATTCCCTCTATGCCTTTCCGTATAAGAGAGAGAATCGAATTGCGGACCTTGTGTACACAATCAAGGAGGACGGAAGCCGTGTGCGCGTCCTTGATCCTTGCATAAGGGATTCTTCCTACTGGCGGGATGTTGGCGATCTGGATGCTTACTGGAATGCGAACATGGACCTGACGGGTGTGACCCCCAACTTCAATCTATACGGTACCAAATGGCCGCTCAGGACATTCCAAAAGCAGTACCCACCTGTCAAGACGATCTTCAGGGATGCGGCTTCAAACAGGACCGGTATGGCCTTGGACTCCATTGTGTCTCACGGCTCTATTGTCAGTGGTGTCGTCAAGAATTCGGTGCTGTCCTATAATGTGATTGTAAGGAGCTGGTCGGAAGTGGGGGAATCAGTGATCATGTCTGATGTGGAAATCGGCAGACATTGCAAGATAATGAAGGTCATTATCGACAAAGCCAATCGCATACCGCCGCATACTGAAATCGGATACAACCCTGAAAAGGACCGAAAGAGGTTTACGGTCACACCTCGCGGCATCGTGGTGGTGCCAAGAGGTACCTTCGAATAGAAGTATGTTGTTGAGTCGTTGAGTTGTCGACTGGTTGAGTCGTTACCCTTTACGAAACTCAGCTACTCAACTACTGAACCACTCAACCACTTAACCATTACCTATCGTACTGTCTCAACGTGTCTTTTATCGAACTCGTCCAGCCACTTCTTGATCTTGGCAATCTCCTCCTGATCAATCTCCTGGGACTTGTCCGGACCATACTCCCTGGCCTTTTGCAGATTCATCTTGAGAGCCTCTACGCTCAAATCCGCAAGTTCCCCTTCACCCTTGCTGATCTTCCTGCTCGTCAGGGCGTACTCCACAGCCGCCAACTTCTTCGTTAGTATATCTTTCTGGAGATCGGTCGAGGCCATGGGAACGGCCTTGGCCAGATATCCCCAGGCAGCCTGAAAGTCGGGTAATGGCGTCTTGCTCAGCGCAAGATCCGTATTGCCCAACAAAACGAGAAATTCGATGCTGTTCAAGCGCATCCTGATGGCTTCTCGCTCAGACTCAGACCGGACGTAATTGGAAGCATGGGTCAAATACGATTTTACTGTTTTGAAATCGGGCGCTTCCCCTTCCTTTAAGAGCTCATCTGCCCGCTTGACAAAATAATCATAAAGGATGCCAAAGGTCTGCTTCTTGGTGTAAGTCTCCTGCTCCGGCACGCCCTCGAGGATCTTCGGATCCGAGAAGCTGGCCACATGACGCTCCCCCATAGGGTCGAACCGGCCCTGCCAGACTTCAACCATTTGGTCATTTTGCTTGAAATAGAACTTGTTCGAATTCAACAAACTCGCCAAAACAACGATGGCGATCACGAATGCCAAAGCACCGATCGCACCGATCACATACTTTATGGTACCGTCCGCAGGCTCTTGTGGAGGGGGCGTATAAGATGGAGGCGAGGGTGGTTTCCTGATCTTATCCTTGTCCTCTTCCCTCTTCATGGTCTGAGTCTCCTCTACGGACAATTCCCTTTCGTCTAGTAATTTTCCTCCTGTCTTTTCAAAATCGGCAAATCGCTGCCACAGCTCATCGGAAACCGGGCTCCCCGTCTCTAATCCATCCAAACCCTTGGCTTTATAGAGTTTTAACCATCTGTAATAGGTTGATTGACTAAGTCCAAGCTCTTGCAATGTGGCTTTGACCGAAGCCGAAGAGCGTTTCACTGCATCCAGGATCGCCTTTTTCCTTTTGGATTCCTCTCCTCCATGAACGGCCCCGGATTTTACAGGCTTCTTGTGAGTTGCTTTCAACAAACTTTTCCGCCCCGCCATAAGCTTGGCCCCCTATCGTCCCGCTGTGTATCGGAAAGTAGGTGTTCCATACAAGATTCCGCTGTTTTTGTAAAGGCATTTCTATGCCAAGATTTCCTCTGTCAGGGCCAGGTAATCGGCAGCCCCTGTGCTGGACCGTCTGAAAAAGACCACTGGTTTACCGTAATAGGCACTTTCGGCTATGGTGGTGTTCACCCGAATAACCGTGTCAAACAGCTTGGCCCGGAAGCGCTTGTCCGCCCTGAGGCTCTCGAGAATCTTGTTTGAAACCCTTGTCCGCTGGTCAAAAAATGTGGCCAATACACCCATGATCCTTATGCCTGGATTGATCTCTTCCTTTATGATCGAAACGGTCTCAAGGAGCTCATCCAATGCACTGTAAGCATACGGTTGAGTTTGACAAGGAATAAGGATCTCTCGAGCAAAGGCAAGAACATTGACAGTCAGAATCGAAAGGCTTGGTGGTGTGTCCACAAGAATAAAATCATAGAGATCCAACACCGGGGTCAAGGCCTCTTTTAGTCGATTTTCCCGACCTGGTTCGTCCACGAGTTCTACTTCAACACCCGAGAGATCCACATGGGACGGAAGAAGATCAACGCGCTCCCACGCGGTTTTCACAATAGCAGACCGGGCAGGTACAGGCTCCGGTAGCTTGATAACATCATAGACCGAAGGGCTATCCTCGGCCGGGCTCACACCAAGTCCTCTGGTGGCATTGAACTGGGGGTCCATGTCAACAATCAAGACATCTTTTCCCTTAAGGGAAAGCCCTGCTCCCAGATTGATTATGGTTACGGTTTTGCCGACACCGCCTTTTTCGTTCACCACAGCAATGATCCGTGCCTTCCTTCCAGCCATACCAACCTCCCGTGTTCGTTATCCGTTATTCGTTATCCGATTCATGATTCACGCTTCATGGCTCACGATATTAAGACAGGCCCTGGTTTCGCACAGGGTGAATCTAAAACCCTAACCCGGACAAGCCGGAAAATCCGAAGCTCGAAATACGAAATACGAAACAAATCCGAAATACGAATTGTCAAAATGTTCAAAACAATTAACAACCAGCCATCCTACCGGACTTCAGTTTATCTATCCATCTGTTTTGGTCATTTGAATTTTTAGAATTCGAAAATTGTTTCGGATTTCGATATTCGAATTTCGAATTTAGCCTTTATTGAAAAGTTTTATGAACATGGCGAAAAATTTCTGCCAGAAAAAGCACAAATCTCATTATTAAGCGTCCAACATGGAAGCTATGCTCACGGTCCTGTCCGCGAGCGTATGCACATACCCACCCATCTCATTGTCATACCACCCATATGCCACCACCTTTGTCACGGGAATGTCAATGACAGTCCGGCCAAGGGAGGCCCCCACTTCGTCAGTGTAACCATTAAGGCGTTTAAGATCGAACGATATGGTCGCTGTTCGGGTGTCGGTCTCCTTTCCTTCGACAATAGCCCCGGCCAGAGGATGGCCGATCATGTCGACAGATACATTCTGTTCGTCCGAATACTGAAGATACCCCCTTTTATCCTTTTTGGCAGCATCTCTATAGATCTGATTAATCAGTTCGCGATCGGTGGGGTCATGCTCAACATCATCCTGAATATCGATAGCCAGGATGATGAGCGAACCTGTAGAGGTGGGAATCCTGACCGATTCAGCAATAAACCCGATATCCTTCATCTCGGGTATGACCAGCGACAACGCCTTGGCCGCCCCTGTAGTGGTTAATATGATATTATTGAGGACGCTTCGGTTCCGACGCAGATCAGTAGCGCCTGCCTTGGGCAGCCGATCCAGCACAAGCTGGGAACCAGTGATTGCATGCACCGTGGAAACAGAAGCGGTCAGAATCCTGTCCAAGCCGAAATAATCTAACAGGGGCTTGATCATATGAGCCAAACAGTTGGTGGTACAAGAAGCATTCGATACGATGTGGTGCGTGGCTGCGTCATAGTCATTGTCATTGACGCCCATGACAGTCATGACTGCATCCTTGGGCAATGAGGCGCTTTTATCCTTAATCTTGAACGGTGCTGACACGATCACCTTTCGTGCCCCGGCAGCCAGGTGTCCGCGAGCTGCCCCGCCTGGTGCATCTGCCGGTTGTGTGGGGTCCGTAAACTGGCCTGTGGCTTCCACTACCACATCGACTCCGTATGACTTCCATGGAATGTCCTTGGGATTGCGTGCCTCACTCAAGATCGTAACCGGGACTCCGTTGATGACCATGGAGCCGGTCTTTTCGTCCAGATTTTCAATTAATCGCCCGGCCTTGTATCCATACAGATAGTTGTGCACGGTCCCGTATGTGGAATCCTTTTCAATAAACCCGGCCACGTCGTCGAGACTTGTGCCCGCCGGACGGCCGATGTTTACCACAATCCCCGAGAAGGCTTTTCGCTCCACGTGCTGCCAGATGGACAGTTTACCAATACGTCCCAAGCCGTTGATCCCAAGTTTTCCACTTTTCATGATCTTTCCTCCTTCATCAAAAGTTATCGCACTAGTTCACCACAAATGCGCAGAGACCGCTGGAATAATACTTTGAAATTACAATGCCTTAAAGGCAATATCCCGGTATTGAGATATGGGCGTTTTTCGGGTTTTTGTCAAGGAAAAAACAGATATCTCCCTTTGCACCTTGATTTTTCAGGCTATTACGAATACTAAACTTAGTGGCTTCGCCCTTCTTAGCATGGCTTGGCATAACCGCCCTGTTTATCCTTGGTCTTCTTGATGATTTGTTCAAAACAGTATAACCTGATCCTGGGAATCGAAACCTCTTGCGACGAGACAGCCGCTGCCGTGACCTCCGGCGGGCACACCATCTTGTCCAATGTGGTCTGGTCCCAGGTAGCCACCCACCATCCTTACGGCGGTGTTGTACCTGAGCTGGCATCCCGAAAGCATATGGAAAAAATTGTTCCTGTCGTCGAAAAGGCCCTAACGGTTGCCGGCGCAGATTCGAACGGCATTGATGGTGTTGCCGTCACCTGTGGGCCCGGCCTGGTGGGCGCTCTCCTGGTGGGGCTCTCCTTTGCCAAGGCCTTTGCCTATGCCATGGGGCTCCCCCTGACAGGAGTCAACCACCTGCACGGGCATATCGCCGCAGTCTACCTCCAACCCGACCCCCCACCCTTCCCTTTTGTGGCACTCCTGGCCTCCGGGGGGCATACGAACATTTATTACGTAACAGGGCCTATGGACTTTGAACATATGGGTCAAACCAGAGACGATGCCGCTGGTGAAGCCTTCGACAAGGTGGCAAAGATCCTCGGCCTGGGATACCCCGGAGGTTCAGTTATCGACGAGCTTTCCCGACAAGGAGATCCGCAACGAATACGCTTCCCAAGGGCGTTCCTTGACAGGACCGGGTTTGATTTCAGCTTTAGCGGCATCAAGACTGCCGTAGCCCGTTACGTACAGGCTGAAAAAGAGGGCACCCCCACCCTGCCTTCCCCCTTCAAGGGGGAGGGTTTGGGAGGGGGTGAAAAGGAAGAGACAAGAAGGATTCAGGATATTGCAGCCGGGTTTCAGGAAGCAGTGGTTGACGTGCTGGTTGAAAAGGCGATTTCAGCCGCAAAGGCCAGGGGTTGTCAGCACCTGGCCCTGGTTGGGGGTGTGGCCTCAAACCGCAGGCTTCGTGAGCGAATTAGAGTAGCAGCACAGGAGGCCCGCCTGATGCGGGTACATATCCCGAGCCCTGAGCTTTGCACCGATAATGCAGCCATGATTGCCGTCGTGGGGTACCATCAATTCTCTAAGGGAGAAAAATCATCCCCGCCTGCCTCGCCTGAGGCCCCATCAGGCGGACGATGGCGGGCGGGCCTGGACTTGGATGCCTACTCCAAGACGAGGCACTCAGGACGTCTGGGTGTTGTTAGATAGAGTAATGGTTCACCGCAGAGTACGCAGAGAAATATATTCTTTCATTTGCCTGGAGATAACGGCAAATGAAAACCATCAGCCCGCCATAGGCGTGCGTAACTTGCCCGAAGGGCAGAGCTTTTTTTCCTGATCGTCGTCTCCCGATCAGGAAAAACAAAACCTCCTCTGTGTTCTCCGGGTCTCGAACGAGCGTAGCGAGTGGGCGGTTAACAAATAGATCCTAAAATTGAAAGCCGAAAGAAAGGAGTAATCCCATGAAAGCCTTGGTCCTCTCCGGTGGTAAGGGAACCAGACTCAGGCCGCTGACCCATACAATGCCCAAACAGCTTGTTCCAGTGGCCAATGAACCGATCTTAGGGTACGTGTTTCACCACATTAAGGATGCGGGTATCAAAGAGGTGGGTGTAGTGGTTTCCCCGGAGACGCAAAAAGATGTGCGCCAATTTCTCGGCAAGGGGAGTCGCTGGCGAGTGCGAATCACCTACATCCCGCAAGAACAACCCCTGGGGTTGGCCCATGCAGTCAAGATAGCCCGCCCTTTTCTGGGCAACTCACCCTTTGTGATGTATCTTGGAGACAATCTCCTTGCTCAAGGGATTAAAGAGTTTATGGAGGAGTTTCATTCAACCAACCCGGACGCACTCATATTTCTTAAAGAGGTAGACAATCCCCGGGCCTTTGGTGTGGCTGTCCTTGACAAAAAAGGACACATCGTCAAGCTTGTAGAAAAGCCCAAAAATCCGCCTTCCAATCTTGCCCTCGTAGGTGTTTATTTCTTCTCACCGAGTATTCATGAGGCCATTGAGCGGATCAAGCCATCTCGGCGAGGGGAGCTTGAAATCACAGATGCGATTCAAGAATTGATGCGACTGGGCTACTCTGTGAAAGGGAAAATCTTAGAGGATTGGTGGCTCGACACTGGAAAAAAAGATGACTTCCTGGCTGCCAACACGATTGTACTCGACGATTATATCAGACGCAACGTGGAGGGAAAGATAGACGGCAAAAGCAGAGTAGACGGACGTGTGCAAATAGACAAGACAGCCAAGATTATCAGCAGCATTGTGCGCGGTCCTGTAGTCATCGGAAAAAGGTGTGAGATTGTCAATTCATTCATCGGGCCTTACACGACCATTGGCCATGGAACACGTATCATCAATTCAGCAATTGAGCACTCGGTCATCCTCGACAAGTGCCGGATTGAAAATATTGCAAGACTCGAGGATAGCCTCATTGGCCGAGAGGCCCAGGTTATCCACTATGACACAAACCACAGCCGCGCCTTGCGCCTGCTTATAGGGGACAACAACATCGTTGAGGTTTAGGACCACGTTGGCAGTTAGAGGTTCTGTCAAAACTTGCTTTCAAATTTTGCTCACCACAGAGACACTGAGGACACTGAGAGCCAATTCTTTTCATTTGCCAGGAGATGCTGGCAAATAAAAAACGCCAGTCCGCCGGAGGCGGATCAGTTCTTTTATCCAATCGCCGTCTCCCGATTGGATAAAAAATAAAAACTCCGTGCTCTCTGTGTCTCTGTGGTGAATGAAACCCAGACATAAAGGAGTAAAACGGTTTGAAAAAAACACTATTGATCACAGGCGGCTGCGGGTTTATCGGCTCCAATTTTATACGCCACATGCGCAGGGCCCATCCCGAGCTTGAGCTCATCAACCTGGACAACCTTTCCTATTCCGGCAACCCGGACAATCTAAGGGCCCTGGAGGATGACCCGTACTATCGTTTTGTTCACGGCGATATCGCGGATGAGGACCTGGTTCGGTCCCTGCTTCAAGAGGACCATGTTCGGGCTCTGGCCCCATTAGAAAGCTCCAGGAGCTTTCTAACGGGGCTGGTGCATTTTGCCGCAGAATCCCATGTGGACCGATCGATATTAGGGGCCAAGGCATTTGTTCAAGCAAATATCGTGGGCACTCATGTACTCCTGGAAAGCGCGAGGCAATACTGGATGGATACCCTGTCCGGTGAGCCCTCGTTTCGGTTTGTCCACATATCCACGGACGAAATCTACGGGACACTGGGAGAAGATGGATCCTTTTCCGAAGAAAGTCCTTTTCGTCCTAACTCCCCATATGCGGCCACCAAAGCCGCCGCAGATCTTCTCGTGCGGGCCTATTTTGAGACATACGGGCTGCCTGCCCTCATCGTGAGACCCTCCAATAACTATGGTCCTTACCAATATCCGGAAAAATTCATCCCCCTTATGATTACCAACCTTATAGAAGATAAACCTCTGCCCATTTACGGAAAAGGTTTAAATGTCCGGGACTGGATCTTTGTTACAGACACCTGCCGGGCAGTTGACCTGATCATGGACAAAGGGAAACCTGGCGAGGCGTACAATGTTGGCGGTGAGACCGAAAAACCGAACATTGATGTGGCGCAAGACCTTCTGGCTTTGTTTGGCAAGGAGGCCGCTGAAGGCGCATATCTCACCTTTGTCGCGGACCGCCCGGGGCACGACCTGCGCTACGCCTTGAACAACGAAAAAATCAAAGGCGAATTGGGTTTCAAACCTGCGGTGGCCTTCCAGGACGGAATTGAACTGACCGTGGCCTGGTATAAAGAAAATGAATGGTGGTGGAGACCCCTTAAGCAAAGACTGTCTCGTGAAAGCAAAGGGTTCTGGAGCCCGCAGGGTGGGCAATAATAGATTAGAAATTTCGAAATCCGTACTGTTTTCAAGGCGTGAGCCGCAAATCCGAAACAATGACCAAAATTCAAAATCCAAATGCTCAAAACGCTCA
>JAUWXF010000192.1 GCA_030616475.1 Desulfobacterales bacterium | reverse complement strand
TTAGTGGTTTTTCTTTTGCTTACACTACGCTATAGGAGGTTATTTTTTTATTATCAAGAAGATAAAACATTTTCTTTTTACTACCCTATGGGGGTGTAATCACTAGTTCTTTTACTATATAACGTTCGTGCAGAACGTGCATAACTCTTCCCTGCCCCCCAACCTCCAATGTCATCTCTTCTTCCTCTTCAGCCGCTTGCCATAAACGACCCGACCTTCTTTTGCCTCAAAACCGCTCTCCTGTTCTTCCAACAACCGACGCTCCCGTTCCAGTTCACGGCGCAATTCCTCTTCGCTGGGAAGTTCGAGACGGTAACGGCTGGCAAAAATCTGCCGGTTTGCCTCATCCAGCACGTAACGCACCACCGCATCGTTTTTGTCAGTGCAAAGGATCAGGCCAATGGTCGGGTTGTCCGAACAACTTTGGGTACGTTGTTGACTATGTTGAATTACGCCCTCCCCCGTTGCCTGGAATCACTTTGCCATTTGTCGTTTGCCCCTGCCGTATTTAGCATTTTCTTCCTTGATATCAAAACCAATCCTTCTTTTAGGCTTGCTTCCCGTGTCTAACAACTTCTTTATGGCATCAAATACAATTGTAAACTGTTCATCGTATTTCCTCTCCATCGCTCACCTCCCGCATCTTCTCTTCCAAAAACCGCTGGATCTCTTCCTTTTTGGGCAGTTCGAGCTGATACTTGGAGACGAACAGGTTGTTGTCCATGCCGGCGAGGGCGTATTCCACCAATGCGTGGTCCTTTTGCGTGCAGAGCAGGATGTGGCATTTGAGGATGCGATGATAGAAGACCAGGTCGACAAAGCCGTGGGTGTCGCCTATCAGGATGCGTTTCTGCCGCGCCTCGAAACAGAAACCGTGACCCAGCTCCAGCGGAAATTCTTGCAGTTTGTCCAGCAGGGCGTCCTCCAGGTCGGACTCATGCATGACCTCGCGGGGTTTGATCCCGAGAAACTCGAAGATGTACGGGTCGCGGACGGCCAGCTTCGGCTCAGCCTGGTCGGCCCCGGCCTGGGTCAGTTCGGCCAGCTTCTCCTTGTTCTCGGACAGGCCGGAGCGCTCGTAGTACAGGCTCCCGATCTGGCGCTTGAGTTCCCTCACGGACCAGTTTCCCCGGATGCATTTGACCTCGTAGAATGTGCGTTTGAGAGGGTCGCCGATGGCAATCAGTTCGGCGAAATGACTAAACGACAAGGATTTAACGAGTCGTTCGGGAGGGATCTGCAATTCGGGGGACACTGACCCCCGAATGGGGTAAACTAGGGGCCGCCCTTTACTTTTGCAGTTTTAAGTTTAGAGATCGAATGCAAGAAGTAGGATTCTGGGACTATGGGACTAAAGCGGGCCCCTAACCCGAACATTTCATGAAATTTTTCGATAGAATCAAGTATGTGATGCAATATCAGCAGCTTGTGATGCAATAATGCTGCAATTGTTTGGTAACACTTTGTACCATCAGCAATTCAGGAAAAGATATCGAAAGATTTCACCTTTCAGGAGAGCCCCACGTATCTTTGTTTCTTTCAATTCTCGTCCTGTTGTTTATGCAACATTGGGGTTATTACAGGTCTCAGACAAATCAAGCCAAGCGTAAAGAGTAACGAAGGTATCAGTGACAACTTCTTCATGCCGAAGATAATTACAGGAAGGCCATCCGAGAAGTTGATTCCTCTCAAATATTCTGGTTCCCTCAAAACAAACGCGCAATACAACGGCCAGGATAGAACAATTATTCCCAAAACTATCATCACCATACCAGCAGACGATCTAATGAGCTTCTCCATCTTGGTGAGTGGACGCCGATAACCGCGCCTCTTCCTTATTGGATCCTCTCTACAAACCCATAAATTGATGAAGTATACTACGATCACTGCTGGAAGTGCAGCAGCAGAAAAGAAGAAGAAGCCAATTACATAAACTTCGAGGCCTAATGAGATATCATTCATTTCCAATATCAGCTTATAACATAACGATCAAAGATCGCGAGTAGGCAATCAGTTCTCAATTCGCTGTTTTGAGTTGTTAGACGGCGGATGGTATCTTCTCCATCAATATTTACATAACCAACAGGCAAAGACCGGGTCCACAACGCGCCAAACATTGTTATGTTTCTCAATTAAGTCCAGTTCCTCCAGCTTCCTTTGGGCATATTGAATGCCGCCTATAGAAAGCTTATGGCGTGCCATATATTCGGTTGACAGTATTTTTGAATCCGGATCTGTTGCCAGGGCACGCAATAATGTAATCTGCGAACCAGTTAATCCCTGGACTGTCGCTTCATATCCATATCTCTCAGATGCTAGGAGTTTCTCAAAGCCGATCTCAATAGCATCTTCATTTACAACCTTTCCAGAAACCTCGAATACATTATATGCCAATGCCTGGGCGTAATAGGGGTACTGAAAAATCCTGGTTGAAATGCTTTCAGCAATACTTTCGGGACATTTCTTCCCGCCCTTTTTAAATTGGCCGACCAAAAAAGAGGTGAGTTCGTCATTGGGTAACGGGCTAAGCGGATACATAATTGCGCTTTGATAAAAAGGCCTGTTCCTCTGGTTAAAAATATCCAGGAGTATTCTCCGGCGGCTGCCGACAAAAAAGTATGATGCCTGATGTTCCTGGATATGTTTTCTGAGCACACCCTCCACCGGAGACTTCTTCAACTCTGTGATTTCCTGGAATTCATCGAACACGATATGTGCTCCTGCAGACTCACTGTGGATAAACACGCCAAGTTCTTCCAGCACCTTGTCAAGAAGATCTATCCCGGAGAGTTCCGTTGACACGGGCTCCACGGTTAAGGCAAAGCCGTTGTGGGGAGCCGGTTTAAACACGGGCCGAAATGTTTTAAACGTTTTGAGGTATCTTGCCCCCTTTTTTAAAAGAGATTCATGCCGGTGCAAAACGGAATACACGTTTTTTGCAATTCGGCCGGCAATATCATTCACCGACGTGACCATGAAAAAATCCGTATAAAAGGTAAAAAAGCCATCTTTTTCAAGGCCTGCCTGCACTTGCTTGACCAATGAAGTCTTTCCGTATCTACGCGGGGAGAACAAAACCACATTCGTTCTATTACTTGCATGGGAAGAAAGTTCACGAAGCTTCTGGGTGCGATTACAGAAAGGAGAACGTGGAGGAATAAAGCGTAATGAAAATGGGTTTGGCATATTTCACCATTTCACCAGATTGAATTATTTATTATCAATAATTGGCTTTGATGAAAACGTCAAACTATTCTTTCTAAAATCACCTTCATTTTGAATCAGTCTGACACATTGGTGCCGACCTTTCAGTGTATTTTTCCGCCATGGCCGCAAGCTCTTGTGCTACCGCTTCTCTGAGATGGGCAATTGAGCTCATAGCTCAAAGCTGAAAGCTCAAAGCACCCGGCGGAACAACTTCATAGACGCCCATGGCCCAGCTCATGACCTCTTGAAGTCCCCCAACCTCCATGCTCATTCGACCGGTTCAGGATTCCGAATTTTGGTGCAAGATTGCGCCCATCTGTGCCTGCCCTGTAAGGAGGAACGACTGTATCGGGGTGTGTCTGTGGCAATAACATTATTTCTTAATGACTTAGGGTGATTTTTTATCAGGAACGAACACCAAAGTAAAGCCCAAAGCCCCGACTTAACCGAACTTAGCTCCGCTTCGCTCCGCAATTGGAATGATGGAATACTGGAATGTTGGAATGATGGGTCAGGAGGAATGAAAGAAATCAGAAAATGATTTGTTCCGCTTCTTATCTCCAATATTCCATTATTCCATTATTCCGTGATCCAACTAACAATGGCGCTAATAAATACTTACAATTTCAATGAGTTGTAGAAATGCCGAGACGTTGTATTATGACACGACAACTGTGACAGATGCGGTCATGCCGATTCTGGATTTTGGCCTCCAGCCCGAACGGGCCTACGCCCCGGAGGGATTGGGCTCCGGTGAAGTAGGCTTCGCACTTCACAGGGCAGGGATTGGGGATTAATGAAGGAATCTGATGGGGTAGGGCAGGGGACTTTGTGGGGCTTACTGGGGTCGGAGCAGGCTATCCTGTTGATATTCGAGGATAAACATTCCCCAAAAAGGTGTTTTGAGACCTTAAAACGCTATTTTCAAGGGCAAAATCATCACTCACTTATCCTTTCGAAATGTCAAGGAATGTTGGTGGGCATAGCTGAGAGCTGATGAGAGGGGAAATGCTTGCCCTTTACATTCTGTAAAAAATACTGACAAGCATCTATGTTCGACCGGGGACGAAAATATTCCTGTAATTAGACAATCGGTCGCAATATCAAATAGTTGGTAGAAGGGTATCTATTCCCCCGGCGTGGCACGGCAGTTGCTCCTATTATGGAAGAGTGCCTAAAGTGAGCTAAAGTGAGCTAAAGTGCCTAAAGTGCCTAAAGTGAGCTAAAGTGCCTAAAGTGAGCTAAAGTTAGTGATTAGTCCGTTAATTCTGAAATTCGTGCTTTTTATGGCAGAATGTTTTTTGCAATACTCTGTCGCTCCTAATAAACAAATTCAGGGATTGAGGAATTGAGGAATTAGAAAAAGGTGGTGGCATTCAATTCCTGAATTCCTTAATTCGCAATCCCTAATTTCCGGTTTATCCGGGTTACGATAATTGAATCAGATCCTGAGATGAAGGCCGAGGTCAATGAGATTGTGCGCAAGGATACCGAAGCAGCCGGATGCGAGCTTAAGGAGGGTATCTATGTTAGTAAAAAGCTGGATGACCGCTGATGTCATTACCGTCGATGAAGACACCCCCATGATGAAGGCCTCTATCATCATGAAGGAGAAAAAGATCCGCTCCTTGCCAATTGTGAACAAGACGGGCAAACTGGTAGGGATTGTCAGCGACAGGGACTTGAGAGACGCTTCACCATCCAAGGCAACGACCCTGGACGTATATGAACTGAATTATCTGATCTCCACTATTAATATCAAGGACCTTATGACGAAAGATCTGGTGTTTGTCAGGCCCGATGACACGGTGGAATTCGCTGCAATCTTGATGCTGGAAAACAGGATCTCATCGCTTCCGGTCATCAATGACAAGGATTCCCTGATCGGCATTATCACACAAACCGACATTTTTAAGGTTTTGATCAATATTACAGGGGTTTATACCGGCGGCATCCAGTTTGCTGTCAGCCTGGAGGACCGCCCTGGTTCGATTAGAGAAGTCACCGATGTGATCCGGTCCTACGGTGGGCGTATTGTGAGTATCTTATCCACAGGCGAAACCGCTGAAGAGGGGCGGCACAATGTTTACATACGCACGAGGCCATTGCCAGAAGAAAAGCTCAGAGATCTGGTCAAAGAGCTGGAAGAGAAGTTTGTAACCCTTTACACGTCTAAGGACTTACTCGAAGAGCTTGAGAGTCGGCGCATTCGGATTCCAGGATAGCCCGTTTGCAGTGTTGGTCTGACTCGGTGGATGTAACAGTGTTTGCGCCGTGTGCCCGACGCCCGATCTACCTTTTTTCGTAACCGTTCACGGGTTCAGAGGTTCACGGTTCAGGGTTCAGAGGTTCAATGGTTCACGGGTTAACATTGATGATTGATGATTGAAGATTGAACAATGCCCGCCCTGGCGCGACATCCGCGAAATAAGCTGTAGCCCTTGAAAACCAGGTCTGGGCCAGGGAAAAAACAATCGACAATCGACAAT
>JAUWXF010000160.1 GCA_030616475.1 Desulfobacterales bacterium | reverse complement strand
TTTGACCTGATCTTGAGCTTCAAAACCCCTCATTTTGGTATCGCCAATTGGGGCGGAGACCCTGGGTTCTTTCTCTGAGTCATGCCATCTGAGCCGTGGCCACGGTATACAGACTCTATTATTTTACATTTCTGAACTTCTACACCGGCCTGTACAAGGATGCAATTGGGAGAATTACGCATTTTAGGTTTGGGAATACCTGATTTTTACACAGGACAATTACTGAATCTAAGGGGACTGTCGACGCTGAGTAGCCCCCTTTTATTGGGGGGTTGGTGTGTTAGAGGCGCCTGAAGGAAGGAAATTGGATCAACTGACAATCTTCTTGATTTTATCAGCCTTGTCTTTGATTTGCTTGGCCTGCTTTATGCCAGGGACATGTTCAATGAGTTTATCGGTCAGCTTCTCTTGAACTGATTCGACCAGTTTGCCTTCAAGGGTTTTGCTCTCTGATGCCGAGTCTTCACTTTCCCCTGTCTTTTTTGCTGACCCCTTGTCCCCGCTCAACTCCTTTTTGATGTTACGGACCTCTTTTAACGTCTTACCAAGTCCGGTTCCAATGCCGGGAAGCCGCTTGGCCCCGAAAAAGAGCAGGATGATCAGCGCAATAATAATGAGTTCCGGCACGCCTAATCCAAACACGGGTGCCCTCCTTTACACAAGTTAGTTCGCTTCGCTCACAATTGGCCTCCGGCCCGTAGGCTTCCAGCTCGGAGAGCCTACAGCTCGGAGAGGCCTACGCCCCGGAGAGAATACTGGAATATTCCATTCGTCCAATTGTGAGCGACGCGAACTAACTTGATAATACACGTTTACACCGGATTATACAAGGACGTAATTGCGGGAATTACGGATTTTGTGGATGTCGGCCGTTTTTTGCGCTCAGTCGTTTTGGTCATGGAACCTCTTCGATCTTCACCATCACGACCCCATAAACCGACAAATCCATGTTCTTCTCAAAATCCCCGGCTCCGGTTCCGCTGTCTACGATCTCCAGATCCGGCCCGGAACCGTAGTAGCTGTTGGAGTAGCTGCCATCGATCAGATAGACGTCATAGCGGTACGAGGAAAACGGGAGGTTGACTGCCGTAAGCGTTACCGACTTGCTCAGGGTATAATCCGGATTTGCCGGATCATCCGCCATCACATAGTATGTTGCCAGCAACGAGACCTCATCCGTATCCTTGGTGGCAATGGTGTACACGTCATCATCTGAAGAATTCACGGAGATACGCTCCGTGCCGTCTCCAAGCATAGAGTAGAGTTTAAACGCATTGAAGCTCGCCTTGGGGGTATTCGTTCCGTTCAGAGTAAAAAGGCTCCAAAATCCGCCATATCCGTTGTCGTCGTAGTAAGGTCTGCAAGCCAGCGAGTAGTAGTTCTGCGCCCCGGTGCCGCTATTGGTTATATCTATGAGCCCCCTGGCAATAAACGAGGCCCCGTAATGGGTATCGTGACGCGTGTCTTGGATATGGTGGACATTCCACTCGGTCAACAACAGGCCTTGTTCACCAAAGCCTTCTTCCGCCATGATCCTGCGTAGATTGGAGGATACAAAAGAGTACGGAAGGCGCACCGCCTGCTGGCCCCATTGCTCGAGGTCTTTCAAATAGTCGTAGATGTCATACAAAAAGGTGCGAACATAAGCAGGAGGGAAGCCCTGGCTTTCCAGCTTTCCTTTATAAGCACTCAAGACCGCAGCCTCGCTCAAAGGATAATACGGCGCGATCATATCCAGAGCCGAAGACAACACTTCATCCACACCGTACCAATGCCAGGAATAAAAATCCACCGGCTGACCATAGGTTCCCAAAAAATGCAAAAGGTATCTCGTCCACCATATCCCGGATATGTTCGGCACGATGGCCGGTCCCCCCACGACGACATTCGGTTCCGCCGCCTTAACGGCCATAGCTGTATATTTGTAAATGCGCAGGAAGTTCTTCATTATTTCGAAAGTAGTATGTCCAAGTTCATTCGGCTCGCAGTTATCAACTATTTCCCCGTTTTGTATGCACGGCATGATTTGTTGATACCAGGTGGACCCGCAATTTGGCTCACCAAAGACCTCACAGTAATCTATCCTGCTCAGGCCGGCGCGCTGGAGCGTTCGGATTCCCACATAAACCGCCTTAGCCCATTCATAGAAATCCTGGGGGGGATACTTGGCATAGTTCGGCAAGTTGTTCGTTACAACCCTTTCGTCATTCGAAGTAGACAGCCACCTGGGAACACCGTATATCTGCACTACAATCTTACAGCCAGCGTCTGCGGCCGCATGAGCGCTATTTATGACATCCGAGGCTTCTGAGGGAGCTACCCCCTCCAGCCGGTACTTCGTATATGTGTTTGTATCCGCGTGCCACTCTACCTGGTCCAGTCTCAACTTAAGCCTATACAGCCTCGCGCCGACCTCGTTTGTGAACCTCTGCCGCATAATCTGCCAGGGGCCCCAGAAATTGATCCCCGCTGCTATGTTCTCAAAGGCACCCTGATTGAGTGAGGCGTCAGCAATAATTGTTGACCCTTCTGCTTGAAGGGAAACAGACAAAGACAAAACCAATGCAAAAAGATAGGCCAAGGTGGTCCTTAACAACTGCCCTGCTTGTTTCATGTTCAATACCCCCTTGAACAACTTCCCAAAAAAACTTCAGGCTTAACCACGTTAATTTCCGCAAAAAACATGCCAATTCGTTTCTTTGGCCTGTTTATGCTTTATTTTCCACATGTTAGTTCAAGATGTACGGCGAGCCGGCTCACGCAGGTTCGGTATAATTGGGTATAAAAGGTTACAAAATGGGAAAAGAACTTCACTTTCTTGGCAACAAAAGGGAGCACGTTAAAGGACCGCCGCTTCTGCCCTTCCCTTGCCTAAAACGTGGGCTCACCGTTGCAATCCCCCGCTCCCCCCCACTTGACCCCGTGGCCATGACATACCCAACACCCACTCCAGCCCGGGTGAGGAACATTGTGGCATCTTTGGCAACTTGCAACCCAATCGGCAATCTCGTCACATGTTCCAGTATCAGCGTCGACAATTTCACCATTGATCCACCTTCTTATCAGATGCAGCCGCTGTTTTGTCCCGTGAGGTTCATGGCAGTCAGTGCAAGAAAGGACGTAGTTTGAGCCGGCAGAATCCTGGTAAGGTGCTCTCAATGTCCCTTCAAAGTTGGGCCCCTGGTTACAGTTATTGGCCGGATAGCCGCCGTGCCTGTCACCCGTGCTGCTACTCCAATCTATGGCCTTTACTGTTGCACCTCTCTCGGGATCATACTGGCGATCTTTGTGGCAATCCAGGCAGAAGGTCACGTAGTTGGGCAGATCGGAGCCGTCGGAAGGGCTCACATTGCCTGAAGGCTCATACTTTGGGCCAATAGTGTTGTAATATGGCGACTGATACGTGCCCCCAACAGAGGCAGCATATTCATCCATCCGTTCCGGTTCACCAGGACGATTATCATCATCCCCCCAAAGGAAATCTTTAGGATCTGTGCTCTTATAATGAGACGGGCGCCTGATGGCCGTATTGAGCTTACCTTGCTCATCAATGGCAACGGGATGATTTTGTTGGTCAGCATGGGGGTTGTGGCACGCCACACAGGGATTGGGATCGTCATTAAACCCCCAGGCCTGGCCGACCGGGCTCAAAAGGCCATTACGTATTTGCCCCAGATGGTGCCTTGAACCGCAAACGGCGGGCTGTGAATTTGCGTCGCAAAACTGCTGATATATATTTGGATAGAAATCGGGGCTGCCACCGAAGTTCCTGGAGTAGGGGTAGTTAACTGTTGGCTGCCATGTTGCATTTCCACTGTGGCAGGTGAAGCAGAAGAGATTACATATGCCTATAACATCATCATAAAACAGCGCAAAATTGTAAGGTGCAGGGCTTGCTAATGCTTGACCCTCTATCGAAGCATGCTGCTCATGGCAGTGGGCACAGTTTCCGCTGGCATATCCAAAACCCGCGGTTCTTGCACGATTTACCCCATATGTAATGTTGCCGTGGGCCGAATCGAGGTAAGGCCCTGCCAAACCCGAGTTGACCGCGTACAACAGTAATGCCACTGTTGCCGTCAGAACAATAAGCGCCGCCCTATGAATTCTAAACTCGAATGTCCCACGTATCACAATATGACAGACCTTTCTCGCAATACTCAAGAATCACCAAGCCACTCATCTGTTCTAATCCTAGCTTGGCTTCCAACTGCTCGATAGCACTTGCCAACTCCACCCCATTGACTACGGGGATTTCTTCGCCTTCTCTTAAGCCAACTGTAACCCAAAGCTCTATAACATCGGACCCAACATCCCTGAACGTCACGAACGCCTCCACATCTCCAGTTCCACCCCGATTCAGGCTAAAGGCAAACGTATCAGAGCTGCGTTTTGAGGAAAAAACGAAAGGGGCTGTTCACGCTATAGCCCGCCCGTTGACCTGAAGGGCGCTCGCTTTCACCAAAACTAAATCCTATTGTATCGTTTCTGAAGCCATTTTACAACAAAAATCACCCCATCCTAGCAATTCCAATTGTGGAATTCTCTCAGTTCCGAGAAAAAAATTCTTGCCAGAAGTATTCTCGTATGATATCACAAAATCACACACAAAGAGGTGGGATTGAAATGAAAATAATCATGTATATAGTATTTGCCGCGGTGGTCCTTGTGTCAGCTATCTTTATTCTGAAACCTTGGAGCGAAAAACCTGAGATTGCCGAAACGCCCAAGGAAACAGTACAAGCCCCCGTGTCAGAAGCATCATCACCGCCTGACACACGCTCGGAAAAGCAGCCCTTCGGGCTTACTCCCGACAGCAAACCTGCTCATACGGCAGCAAAACAAGGAGAACTCAAGGCTCCTGAAATGAAGGAGCTTACTGAAACCAATGGACATTTCCCTTCCAAACAAGAAGACTTCCTCCAGGCACCCGGATCACCCTTTGACGCGTCCCAGGTGCCAACTTTCCCACCCTTGCCATCACTGGAGGATGACGACTTTCCCCCCTTCGGCGAGCTTCCCACAAAAGGCTTCGGCGATGACGATTGGGCCGAGGATGACTTTGGCAGTGACGCGGGCTTTTTTCCCAAAGGTGAGGGCGGGGAACAACTCGATTCCGGCGAGCTTAGATGAGCGACATCTCGTAATTTCTGCTCTCCTATTCCAATGGTAGAACTAGATTCGGCGTATCATTTTAGCCTTATGAAACAACCGGATTCAAGGGAGCTCCAACGACAATCAGATTTTGAATCGGGTAACTGTCTGAGGGGTTTAGTGAGCCTTGAGAAAGAACGGGGAGCTATACAGACCGAACTTAGATGCTCAACAAAGATCGAACTTTCCTGGTACGATTTAACAAGTGGGTGTAGTTATTTCTTTAGGCTCACTTAGGCCCGAGTTTTACACGGTTCAAAATCTGATTTTCGTTGGAGCGACCGTGTTTTCAAAGACCTAAATTGTTACGATTCGGGCAAAAAAAGCGCTGCCCCGTCTCCTGCACACATAGGAAAAGGACAGGGATTTAAATCACCTGTCCTTTTCATCGGCCTGAAAACGACGACGTCACGAGATTAAGGTGCCTTTACAACGCCGGGGCCGTTAAGCCCGCCCAGGGCAGCCTCGCTCCATGAATGAATCAGTCCGGGCATCCAGATGGCCTCTCCGGGCTCATACTCTATGGGGACGCCATAAATGACCTGTTTGACCTCAACGACCGGTGGTATGTTTCCGGGTGCTGTGTAGATCCTGAAAGAAAACTTCTCGCCTCCTTTAACTCCATAGGGATCTTTTGTGGTCCGAGGCACAATCATACCAAGCGTAATCCAGCCAAACCTGTTACCCGCCAAGATATTGCCGGTCAACGGCTGCCCACCATTGTAAAAGGTCTGTCCTACGCCCGTCAGCACCCCATATTTGTCATAAACCTCGATCCACACCCCCATGTTCCTTGACGGGTGGCTATTGGTTACCACGATAAGGGTATCTGCGAAAATGTTTGCGGGAGGCAGATCTAGATCCATACAGAGATACCCGTCGTATGAGATGATCCATGGTGCGCCAAACGGCGGTGCTGCGAGGGCTGCCCCCGAAAAAGCAAACACACAAACCAGTGCCAGGGCAATAGCAAATTTCTTGTACATATTTCTCCTCCTTTCCTTGTGAGGCACGGCCACGTAGTGAAGCCGTGTTAAAAGGCTTCATCCAAAGGTTCAGACACCACCTCCTTTGCACGGCCTGCACATGGCAGAACCAGATATGTCACCCAAGGCCGAAAGCTACTATCCCACAAAAACGGGTGGGACGGAGCTTTGAGCCAAAGGGCATTCAAAACACCCGCCAGAACGGATATGTTTTTACAGGGAATCTCCCTAAACACCACTTGATTTGATATCTAACCGCAATGAGGGATTTTGAAGCTCAAGATCAGGTCAAAAAAGAATTATCACGAAAGCGCGAAAGTGCGTAATGTTCTCAAGGGGAACGCCGCAAAACACGAAAAAGATGTTAGTAACTTGTATCTATCCAGAAATACCATAAATTCCCTCTCTCTGGAATTCCCCCTCCCGGTAGCGCAGGGGAGCTTCCGGATGGACACCAAGCCGACCTGCCGGCCGGCAGGTCCTCAGGTTCTATTTCGTGTTTTCGTACTTTCGCCTGCCCCGTTAAATGCGAAGCTATTCATGGGGTATTTTCGTGATTGATTTTGAATAGTTTCCTAACCAGATTCTTTCTCTGAGTCATGCCATCTGAGTCGTGGCCACGGTATACAAGACGCTTTATTTCACATTTTTGACGTGTACACCGGATTGTACAAGGACGCAATTGTGGGAATTACGAATTTTGGCTTTGGAAATACCGGCTTTTTACACGGGAAAACTACTGACCTGACCAGGCGGGCCGCAGGCGGAGTACCAAAAGAAAAGATTAGATGGTGTGGTTCCCGATGAAATATTCCAACTGAGATATCTGATTAAGAGTCAGCTCCCCAAATTCCACACCACATCGCCTTGTTGCTGTAAAGCTGTAAGCGACTTCGTTACCTATTTCGAAATCCGAAATGGCTCTAAACGGTAACCTGCGTAAATAAAAACCAATATTGGCCAATGATATGCCTAAATCACATGATACATTTGGCGGCAGTTCGTTACCAGTATAACGAAACGCAAGCCCACCCCTGTTTATATCTATAATTTGACCCCAATTGTAAAAATGAGGGGTGAGCACAGCAAATGCACCGTCCTGGACCTTAAATCGCTTATGTTTCCTTCGTTCA
>JAUWXF010000264.1 GCA_030616475.1 Desulfobacterales bacterium | reverse complement strand
TTGCCTAAAGTGTTTTCAGCCATAGCGTCTATCTCAGACTCTTAGCACCATGAAACATTTCCTGCAACACATAAGGGATTTGGTCCTAATCAGCAAGCCCTGCGCACGCTCTGCACCAACGTCCCCTTCCACTTTCCCGTCCAGAACGCTCGGAACGAACGTCCCCTATCTTCTGCCTAACGCTGACCGGCAGGAGAGATATAGAGCTTCACAAAGGGAATGAATGGTTGATTTGACCTAAGCGCGAGGAGCCATGTTGAGACAAGCTCTCGTTTATCGCATGCGACAAGTCTTACACCTCATCTCCAAGTTCTGATCGCGGCAGAGTTAGGACGTAGCATCAATTTGTCAGACTCGTACCGATTCCGTACTTTCTCTGGCGGGCCAAAAGAGCCGCTTCCCCACCGTCAAGAACGTTTACCACAGCATCTTTTATTTTGCTTTCAGCGCATGCGAGAAATCCCCTGTCCACAATCTTACCTTCCGAACCTTCAGTATCCGTATGCATTATTAGTTCAGCGTCTGTCAGCACAACAAGGTTTGCGTTGTGTGATGTGAGTATGAACTGTTGGGATATTTTCTTTTCCAACAATTGTGGCGCAATAACATCAGCGATATGCCGATTATCCAAATTGTCTTCTGGTTGATCGATTACCAGTGGTCCTTTCTTGATCCGCAGCAACAACGGAAACACAGCCGTGCATTGTTGACCTGCCGACAGATTTTGGATCGGCACTGCCTTTCCGGGTTCCAAAACTAAGGAAATTTCAATATCATCGTCATCAACGACCTTCATGAAGTCGATAAACTTAGCATCCAACAACAAATCTTTGAGTTCAAAATCATTCTTTTCTGTATCAATGTCCTTGAATTCGCCGAACAGCTTTCTAAGGTTTTCATAGGCATCAGTCTGTCCATAAGTATCAACGTAATTGATATACTGGGCTGCATCCTTTCCATAATCCTTTTGATATCTAGTTCTTTTCGTTCGGTCCGCTGACCGCAAGAATCTCAGCTGCACTGAAGGGACTTCTGCATTTATCAGGTCAACCTCCTTGGCTCGAAGCTCACAGACGCGGTTGCGTGTATTGCAGGTGTCATCGCAAATCGCATAGATAGTGCCTGCTATCTTCCTCACGTCAGATTCCAACGACCTGCATTCACTTTCCAGCTCAGGGAGTTTCTTGGTTTCTTCAATTACTTGTATTTGCCGAGATAAGATTTCCCTCTCATCTGGAGGCAGGGCATTGACTTTGGGATTATAGTAGTCTTCACGGAATCTCAAAAACCTCGATTTCCCTTCCCCAAGATTTTTCGAGGTTTCATCTTTTGCGCTTTCGAGATTGACTCTGAAATGTTCCTTACCTTTAGACTTCGTTGTCACCAGATTCTTGAACCTTGATTTAGCAGCGGCAATTATGTCCTGAATGTCCTCCGGGTAACGATTAGGTTCTTCAAACTCATCGCTCAGGTGAGAGAAAGCGCTATCAATGTCGCTTTCTATCTGGCCCGGTACTTTTGCGAGTCGATCCTTGAGGCTTTCTAGTTGCTGCTCGCAGAAGAGGAACTTCTCATACTGGGTTTGCAGATCTAAGAGGGCCCCTTCCTTTAGCCTTTTAAGGGTGTTTCTTCTCTCCCTTAGAGTTTGCCTTTTCTTGAGTTTCTCGTCGAGTTTCTTGATCCTTCTCTGGAAAGTTGGCAGATGATCTCTTGCCGCTTCTACTTTGGAATCAATTGTCTTGTACAGTGCACGTATTTCGGCCTCCCGACTCACACGATCTATCAGACTGATCCGAGACGCGGGGTCCTCTGCCACTACCTCAATCTCGTGCCAGCCGAGGATGGATACCTCAAAGCTGGCCTGGTCGAGAGTCTCCACGTCCCGGGATGTTCCATCTGCCTCAATCACTCTCAGACGTCCGGGTGAGTCCGCACGTCTGAGGAGAATGGCTCTAACCCCATCACCACGTTGAACTAAACACTCGACAAAGCCACTAGCACCTAAGATATAGTCGAGATGCTTGGAAACGGTATCTTTACGATCGTCCGGAATGTATGTTCCCAGGACAAACCGCAAACATTCGAGAATGGCAGTTTTCCCAGTTCCTTTACAACCTATCAAACAGTTCATGGATGAATTAAACGAAATCCACTCATCTCTCAAAAATTGCCCCGATACGTGTAGCCCAATGACACGGCTGTGGCGAACCTGTGGATCTGAAAGCGTGATGCGGTCGCTAAAAGAGAGAGCCGCCTTCAACTCTTGGAACGAATTTTCCTCTGATTTAACCCATGTGAATCTATTTCGCTCCCTAATATGCTCGTGGTGATGTGCATCGCTAGATCGGACACAAACGGCCGCAGGGATTTCAGATCCTCGAGCGGTTTTTCGATCTCCGGTAAAAAAGGCTGCAGTCGCCACCTCTCTGACCTCCAACGCTGAGAAAACAGAAGCCTCGACAAAACCCAAGAATGAATCGTCATCGTAGATGTCATCTATGCTTCTGGAGGTCTCTGGACGTTTTGATTGGTGGAGGTGGGCAGGGATAAAGAGAGCTCCCTCCTTTATGAAAAACTTTCCAATGTCCACAATGCTTGAAGTAAAACCCTCTGGATCTCTCCTGTCGTCATACGTGAACGCCTGTTTTGCCCTTTCTAGTGCATAGTTGTAATCCATTGACTGGTATGGATCTACTGCCACTATACAGTGGAAGAAGTAATCCTTGGATACTTGTTTGAACATGGCGTCAACGTAGACATTTATTTCCGCTCCAGGAATCAGTCGAGTCTTGGGGCAGTGCTTGTGCAAATCGTTCAAAACTCCACGGTCGGGCATCCGTTGATGTTCCAGGATCACTGCAAAGGCATAATCTTCAAGCCGTATGATCTCCCCCAAGCGCTCCAATGCATCCCGACCTTTGTGTTCGTAATCAGTCGATCCCGGAGCATGAATATGGAAATCGGCCTTCAGAAAGTTGCCGCCATTAGTTGGAGCATGAAGATTAAGCTGTTGTTCAAATTCAGATACTAGCATCAATCAGCCTCTTGTCTTCGGAATTTGTCGAGAAACAGATGTTGGGGATAGGGGACGTTCGTTCCCAGCGTTCCTAAACTTCGCTGAAATAGGGGACGTTCGTTCCGAGCTTGCCTAAAGTGTTTTCAGCCATAGCGTCTATCTCAGACTCTTAGCACCATGAAACATTTCCTGCAACACATAAGGGATTTGGTCCTAATCAGCAAGCCC
>JAUWXF010000202.1 GCA_030616475.1 Desulfobacterales bacterium | reverse complement strand
CAGAAAATATCTGACAGATCCATGGTATTCTCCCTTTAAGTGGTTAGCCATAATCACTGTTGGAGTAATACAATGGAAACTGCCTTAGGTCAACACATAATTACAATAGAATGGGGACACCAGGGAAAAGTTCATAACCAATCATTTCAGCGGATGGCTAAAGGCGGTGCATTAAATGAAAACTTGAGAAATATCAAAGTTGGGCTTTTTTTAGCCTGTTTGTAGCCTATAGCCGCCACCGCTGAATTCATCGTTGGGCGTCACGAGCCGACATTCTCATCAACAAAATGAATTTTGAAAGGGTTGAAATATGGAACCAGCGAATCAAATTGAAATGCAGGTAGATCATCATTCATCCGGGAGATACACGCTGAAGGAACGAAGCCCTGGAACGGTCATGTGGACCGACGTTAATGAATCGGGCTTGCTCGGAAATACTGACGCGGTATCTTTTTATCGAGCTGTAGCCAAGCGTATGGCAAGCCATTCGGGTCAAGGTGCCGTTGTAGTGAGCTATGTTGATACAGGACCTTAATGGGAAATTGGGGTCAAATCTTTCCCCTTGACAATTTAAGCAAGTAATCATGACTTTATCGAATATGTTGTTCAGCTAAATAGGGCCATTTGTCAAGGGGAAAGATTTGACCCCAAAAATTGATGACCCCAAAAATTGATGACCCCAAAAATTAGGGGAAAGATTTGACCCCCAAAAATTACAAGGATGCTAGGAAAAAGCGCCCGCGCACCTGTCAGCCCGGGCATTATGCGGCGGAGGTCACGAGGCATCCATGGATTTAGAAGAGTCCGCACGAAGAGTAAAAGACTTCGAGGGCGCATCACTTAGTGACCGACTTTGGTCACTTGAGTACGAATTCCAGGGCCTCAATAAACAAACTGCCGCTGAGCTATGCCAAAGCAACAGTCTTGATGCCAATCTTTTGGCCGCGGCTTTCGAGCTAAAGAAGCTTGCCGGTCAGATCAACGTCCTGATCCACGCTGCTGGCATCCTGACGGCCCTTCCGTCTATCCTCGAAAAAGAGGAGGTCGTGGAGTATCTGTCACTCGGTGCCGGCAGCACGGGTAGAGCCTTCGATCTCGAAACAAACCGGAGAGTCGCCGAGTTCAAGTTCATCAACTGGAGGGGTGGAGCTGAGTCCATCAGACAAAACTCGCTCTTCAAGGATTTCTACGAGTTGGCCGAGGCAGATACACCAAGGCAGAGATACCTTTACTTACTCGGACTAGTACAGCCATTGAAGTTTCTGACCGGGCGACGTAGCCTCAGCAGCGTCATGAGCAAAAACGCTACGCTGGCAGCGGATTTCCAAAAGCGTTACGGAACCCAATTTACGGTTGTGAGAGAGTACTATGAACACCGAAAGGACCGCGTAGAGCTAGTTGACGTTACTCCTGTAGTTCCTGAGTTGGCAGGGCTTTCCGAAGCATTCTAAGAACTCAGAATGTATCGCCGCATAACAATGGGCTGGACCGGACGGGAAGAAGCAGGATCGCTTTTTAGCGAACGTTGTAGCCCCGCCGCTCATCCCTGGCGAACCCCGCAGTGAGTACCAAAGTTAGGCGCAATTAGAAGGGAGTTTTCTGATAAAACATGACGAGAAGAAGTTATTTTTTAACAGTCTGCATTAATACTGCGAACATTTCAAGAAAAATATTTTATCAGTAATGATAGTAATGGTTCGGATCGCTAACCGGTTACCCTTTTTAGAGATAGTACTGGAAGTCGATTACCGCTGGCCCGTCGATGGATTTCAGGTCCTGTGAGCAGATAAAGTTTTTGAACACAGGGCAAAAAGGGGGACGGCCATAAAAATATAACTTTCCCTATCCAAATAATGAAGAAGTTATAATGTCATGACCATGCCTCCAGTCTCTCAGGCCTAACCGCCTTTTTTTACAACCTTTTTGTCCTCCATGTCAATGAAAACACGACCCAGCCTCTGTCCTTTCCTTGGTTAGATTCTACAAGGCTCTCGGAAATGTTTTTGTCATACATTTGTCATGAACTCATTCCATGACATCTTTATTGCGACAATTTGCAGGAAGGGATTCAGATAGCCCGTTGGGAAAAGCTAAGCTAAGCGTGGCCTTTTGACAATCGGCATCATCCAAATGTTATCTCTCCCACGTCTTGGGTACCTGTTTATGAATTAAGTGCAAAGAGTATTGCTTCGCGCAGTTGTTTCAGTTTTTCCGGTGAAAGCGTTGTAATGAGAGAGCCTATTTTCCCTTTTGGTACCGTCTGGATATGATCGAAATTGATGGCGCAATCTTTCGTCATACCATCATGTTTGGACAAGAACACTTCACTTGGAATGTCCCTGACTGTTGATGTAATGGGTGCAACGGTGACTTCTCCGAGGTATTTCAGAATGGAGTTGCGAGTTAGGATCAACACAGGACGCTTCTTGTCAGGAGCTTTGAATTTATACCACCTGATCTCTCCCCTCTTCATTCATCCCCCCAATCCTGTTCCTTTTCCCACACACTGAATTCCGCCTTGTTCACAGGATGTAACTCGTATCCCATTCGGTGTTTCTCTTCAAGACGACTGACATTGAAACGATTGAGCGCATCTCGCAAAGCATTGCGTGTGAAAGCAGATCGGGTCGTTTTGAGTTCCTTAACAACTTTGTCGACCGATTTGACAAGGTCAGCATCCAAGGTCATTTGTATTGTTCGCATAATCACCTCGCTATTTCATGTTGATTGTCATAGCTATAATATTCCGCATAGCTCATTATGTCAAGGGGATACCGAGGATTGTCAGTTTTCGAGAGAAAAACCTGTAAAATCAAGGAGTTAGTTTCTTGGCGGAAAACCCGGAACATCCGGGGTTAGGCCAGGGAGAATTCCAGATTGTCAGATAGCAGGAGCGGGTGTCGCCCAGGATGCGGATTCGCTTTATCGCTACGCCTCATCATCAGTCCGCACAGCGTAACCGCCTTTCTTTACAACCTTATCTGGCTTTTTAAAATCAAAGAAACCAATTTGTCAATAGTGTAACCCTGACCCCATCTACAGGACAGGGGTTCTGTCTTGCGGCAGTACTTCGCGTGGCGGGAAGCGGTCCGGTCAAAGCTGGCCATGGGATTCAGATGAAGGGGTTTGTATCTCGTGCAACCGGATAACCCAAAAACCACCATATGTTGCGAGGCTTTCTTGCTTGACACACAAGGCTCATTCCTCTATACTCCCTTGACCAATAAGGCAATTCTTATCAACATCAGTACCAATATCTTGTGCCTTGACTTTTCAAAGGAGATACCGATATGAACGACAAAGAGTTGCCAGATTTGCCGCGGTTAACCCGAATTGTGGAGGTCAATCATGCCAGATGTCGGTCTGGATAGGCTTATTTTAAGGTGTTACGGTTACCGGTCAAGAAAAGGTACTTATGTGGGCGTCTGCCTGGAATTAAACTTGGCCGTGGAAGCTGAATCTCAGGAAGCGGTCAGGAAGAAAATGGCTGAAGCTATTAGTAGTTATATGGAAACCGTTTTTGATACGGACGACAAAGCGTCCATCTCGTTTTTACTTACCCGCAAAGCCCCTTTAAGGGACTGGTTTTCATATTATTTTATCCACTTGTTATTCTATATTAAGCGTTTCCCAAATAATTTTGTGTTCAAAGAATATATCCCATTTCAGTTGGGCCATACCTACTAATGGGAAAGAAATATCCGCCTCTTGATAGAGATCAGGTAGAAACGATCCTAAAAAATCTAGAATTTTATCCAAAAAGACAAAAGGGTACCAGCCATGCCCAGTGGGAAGGATACACCAAGGGTCAACGGCGGATCGTCACCGTTGACCACCTCAAAAGCAGAAAAGAAAAATACAGCCATACCCTCCTACGCAAGATGATCGAACAATCCGGCCTAAACAAGAAAGAATTCTATTCCCACCTAAAAAAATAACCACCGGCAGACATGGGGGACGCTCGTGAAACATTGACATTTCCTCCTTGCAACGCCGTGGAGAGAATAGGGTTCTGGCCTGATCGGTCTTACAGGATTCAGGCGGAAGTTTAAATCGCAAAGCCCGGTGGCGCTCTCCACCTGATTATCCACCACGCCCCTCCCTTACCTCTTTCCGCTTGCCATGTGGACCCAGTTCAGCGGCAAATCGATCTCTTCGAGATCAATCAGGTGGTTCTTTAGAAAGATTTTGGTCGCTTCGCGCGACATGGTTCCATGTATGGAGTGCCCTTTGCCGTGCCTGAGGCGAACAATCTCTTCAATGACCGAGAACCCCTGCTCTGTAAAATCGATTAGAACCAGCTTTCCACGGCCTGTGTAAACGCGCAGGAGTTCACAGAGGACAGCGTCTGGATGCTTGAGTTCGTGGAGGGCATTGGCACAAACGATGTGGTCAAAACACTGATCCCGGAAACCAAGGGAGTCGAGATTCAAGTGGATCAAATGAAGCCTTGGATTTCCGGAAAACGGGGGAGATGACTTGAGGGCATCCAACCTTTGCCTGTCGATATCACCTGATATGACCTGGCAGTCCCTTTCAAGAAGGACCCGGGTCATGCGGCCAGGGCCCGTCGCCGCATCAAATACAGAAGCACCTGCGGGAATAGCGGCCCATTCAACAGCCCTCGCATATTCATCAAAGAGGCTGTAGCCCATCTCCGAAAGGTATTCGTCGGTGGTTTTGGTGGGGCCGTGGAGAGCAGACATGGACAAAGTTCCGGATTTTCGTCTCTTTATTCCATAGCTTTCAGTGAGTTCAACTCACAATCTATTTCATATACCACATGATTGACGAAGGCAAGGGTATAGTTGGCCCCAACAGCCTATTAGCCTTCAAAATCCTTGACAAAAACCTGCCTTGCTGTTAGCCTCCCGTTGAAATTTGGCACTTATCGCTTTTAACCCTAAGGAAGGGGATACCCATAACCTGACTGCCAAGCCCCTGTTTCTCATAAAGACAGGTGGGGTTTTGTGCATCTTGGGCTGACTGGATAGTATAGGAATTTCCTTTTTTAAGCGGCGCAGCCGCGTTATATAAAATCACGGAGTGATTTTATAACTGAAGGCTGGATGGGAGAAAAGAAATATGGATGTGGAGAAATTAAAACAGGAGGTGTGATCATATGAAGATTGTCTTTGAGAAGGAGAAAGAAACCAAGAATACAATCAAGTACGCGGAAAAGCCTAACCCCGGTAAGCCACCTGTTATCGGTACGCTGTATGTTCAGAAATGGTT
>JAUWXF010000107.1 GCA_030616475.1 Desulfobacterales bacterium | reverse complement strand
TTTTGGGTTTATGTCATTTGAATTTTGAAAATTTGGTCATTGTTTCGGATTTCGACCTGCCCGCCATTGCCAGAGGTGCCGGCACATAAGCTGAATGCTGTCTCAGGCGTTGGCAGGCGGGTATTCGAATTTCGGATTTATTTTCTGCCATAAAGAACACGAACTTCACAATTAACGGACTAAAAGGACCACTTCACTAAAGATGCCCCCCAGGTCAAGCCTGCTCCAAAGGTTACCAGGAGCACATAATCACCCGCCTTTAGTAAGCCTTCCCGGTTGGCTTCGTCAAGGGCAATAGGGATAGTGGCTGATGAAGTGTTTCCGTACTTTTGGATGTTGGTGTAGACCCTGTCCATCGGTATAGACAGCTTTTCTGCCACGGCCTTGATGATCCTGAGGTTGGCCTGATGGGGAATCATTAGTTTTACGTCCGCGCTTGAAAGGCTATGATGTTTAAGGGCCTCCTCGGCAATGTCGGTCAGACAGGAGACTGCCTTTTTGAAGAGCCGGCTTCCTTCCATCTTCAGATGAAACGGCTTTCCTTCGACAGTATCAAGGATTTCAGGGATCTTGGAACCTCCGTCCGAAGAATAGAGGAGGTTCCAGAAATTTCCGTCAGACCCCAGGTGGGTTGACAGAATACCGTCACGGTCTGCTGTGGGGGTTACCACTACTGCGCCAGCACCATCGCCTAACAACACGCAGGTAGATCGGTCTTCCCAGTTTGTGACGGAGGAAAGACGTTCGACACCAATGACCAGGGCGTTCTGACAGCTCCCCGTTGCAATGGCATTATCTGCAACAGACAGGGAATAAAGAAAACCTGAGCATCCGGCAGAGACGTCAAACGCGACCGCCTTGCTGGCCTTGAGCGCCTTTTGCACAAAGCAGGCTACCGAAGGAAACTGACGATCCGGTGTCACCGTGCCGACTACGATCATATCCAGGGTCTCGGCCGAAATGCCCGACATCTTTAGGGCACTCAAAGATGCTCTTGTGGCCATATCCGAGGTGTTTTCGCCTCGGCCGTCTGAAGATATGCGGCGTTCTTTGATCCCGGTCCGCCGCGTGATCCATTCATCGGTCGTATCTACTATGGTTTCAAGCTCCTTGTTCGTCAGGATCCTCTTAGGGGTTGTGGATCCAGTTCCGACGATGCGTCCCTTTATCATCGCTGGTTATTTGGCTACTCCTTTGATTGAAAGACTTTAGAAAGGCAAAATAACACATAAAATAACCCCCGTCATCTTTTTTTTGTAACCGTTCAGGGGTGACGGCGAACCCAGTCCACTCAAAGCTCAATGCCCACCCGTGCGGCCTCTCCTTGGTTGAAATAGTGTTTGGTGCATTCCATCGTGGTCACCAGATGAGCCTTTTCTATGAATGATTGAGGGGCGCTGCGCCCTGTAAGAATCAGCTCCATGTCGTGGGGCTTACCATCCATGAGTTTCAGCACCGCATCTTCGTCAACAAGCCCCAGTGAAACAGCCACATTGACTTCGTCCAGAATGAGTAAATCGCACACTCTTGCATCCAATACCCTCCCGGCCTCTTTGAGGGCTGCCTGTGCCAGGCTCATATCCCGGGCACTCGGGTTGGCATGATCCACAAAGCCATTTCTTCCCATGGGTTTGATCACGAATTCCGGGGAAAGGCGCCGGGCCATGTTTAGCTCACCGGTTTCCCGGTCTCCCTTTAAGAACTGAATCATCACAACCCTGAGACCATGGCCTACAGCACGCAGGCCCAAGCCGAGAGCAGCCGTAGTCTTTCCTTTTCCGTCGCCCGTATAAACTTGAATGAGGCCCTTTTGAAGTCCCATATAATCTTTCCTTGTATGCGTTCACAGGTTCAGAGTTCACCGTCTTTTGATTGTCGATTGTCGATTGTCGATTGTTTTTTCATTGTTCAATCTTCAATCATCAATCATCAATGTTAACCCCTGAACCCGTGAACTCTGAACCTCTGAACCATTGAACCCGTAAACGGTTACAACATATCCTATATCCCGCCCAGCTCGTGTTCTATCTCGTCAAAGATATCCTCTATTTCATAGAGAAGCCGATCGGCCTTTGATAGGTGCCAGTCGGCAATACGTTCCTCTATAGCCTCGTAGAGCTTGTGAAGTGCTGATCTGTGCTGGAGAAGGATCTCCCTGAAGGGGGGATCGCCTTCCAGTTGGTATAGGAGTTGGTCAAGTTTTCCTATGATTTCAAAGAGTGAAGGACCCTCCTCCACCCATGCCTCGTCCAGATAAGCGAGGCGATGGGCCAACCTGGGGTAAGCGCTCTTTAAACCCTTCTTGTAATAGGGCCGAATCCGAACCGTCAATTGCATGTATTTGCTCATGGTTTATCCTCACATCGTTAAGGTTATCTCGCCCGCTCCCTCCGGTCGCTTCAGCTCACCCCAAAAGTAGCTTCGCACTTAACGGGGCAGGCAGAGGTCACAGAGAGAGAACCTTGAACCTCTGAACCGTGAACGGTTACGAAAATTGTTATCTTGCCCTCACCGGTACGGCCAGGCTCAGATATTTCCCATTTTCTTCGAACATCAATTTCTTGTCTACCATCATCCTCAGAAAAGGTACAATCCTGTCCTCAGCTACCCCCGGAAAATGGCCTATGATACTTTTGAGCGAACGATGCCTCCGGCAGAAAAGGTAGATCACTCTGGACGTTCCAACGAGGCGGTGCGTCATGGGTTCGGCCTCAAACCGCCTCTGGCGTATGATCAAAAAGTCCCGGCCGTCCCGAAAGCTGAGGATGGGCGGGCGCGAAGGACCCTTGTAGAGTTCGGCGTACGACTTTTTCCAGGCCCTTACCTTTTTCTTGACCGGTTGCCAGAGTTTCCTTTGATGCCCAAGGTCGCCGCGATAGGCCTGGATCATAAAACGCATGGAACGGAAGATATCCGGCGGCAATATGGCAGCATAATTCGGATGGTTGAAGACCGCCATGAGCCCAAAGGCTCGCGGAGATTGCCACACAGGGCTTCCAAGGCCAAGCCAGAAATGGACAAACCTCAGCGGACGGAATGGCAGAGCGAACTCTAAGTTTCGCATAGTCTCCTCCACATCCTGGTGGTCGCTGCCGGGAAAATGGAGTATCAGATTCGAAACATTTGCAATGCCGAGCTCTTCGCAGTGCTTCATGATCTCCAGGTTCTGGATGGCCGTGGTACCCTTGTTGAGCTTTTTGAGCAACTGGGTGCTGAGGGCCTCAATACCGATCTGGACCTCGTGCACCCCTGCGGCCTGCATGGCCTCCAACACGCGCCTTGGTGTGGAGGCCCGGATCTCGCCGAACAAGCGGAAGTCCTTGTTCAGCTTGCCAAGCTGTTCAAAAATCTCTTTAGACTCTTTCACCGGAAGCAGGTTATCCATAAACGCCACAGAGAGTGTCTTGTGCTTTGTGGTCAGGTGATCGATCTCGGAGACCACCTGCATTGGACTCTTTGACCTGTATCCGTCCCACTGGAGGTTGAGATTGCAAAAGGCGCACCCCGAGTGTTTGCCGGCTCCTTGTGGCCGGCGCCACCAGCAGCCCCGGGATATTTCGGCTGGAATGGTAGGGAAGAAGGTTTTCTGCGGGCTGAATGTTTTAAGCATATGAAAGTAGTCATCGTAGTCAGGGGGCGGCAGGCTGCTCAGGGCCTCCATTTGGCAGAAGGAAACAGGGGCGCTGTTTTTCGCGGCCTTGCGCATGACAATGCCTGGAATACGGGGTATGTCCTCGCGGCTTTGAGAATCTGTCAGATGACGAACCAGTTGGGTCAGCGGAAGCTCCCCTTCACCATTGACCACAAAATCTATCTCGGGAAACGTCTCAAGCAGCCCGTGGATCGTGTCCCCTGCAAACACGGAGCCGCCCACTACAACAGGCACATTCGGAAAGGCATCTTTGATGCGCTTGACAAAATAGAGCGAAGAGGTGAGCTGACAAAGACATATTGAAAAACCCGCAAGTCCGCAATGCTCCCAATCCACGCTGTTGATAAAACCGTTGGACACGTCCCTGACCTGGGAGGTCAGCGTCTTGAAATCTATCTTGCGAAGGTGGGGCTTACCCCTGGCCTCCCGGTAAAAAATCTTTTCAATCTCTTTTGTACGTTCAGGAAATAACAGAGCAGCGTAAACGGATTCTGCCAGCCAGGTCCTTTCAGAGATGGCCCGATACAGTTTGTATCCAATGCATTCGGCCACCTTGAGATAGAGGTGAAGGGCGTGCACCTTTAACTGAGGAGACCACGCTTTTAAATAGGCCTTAAGGGCACCAAGCTGAATGGAAGGACGGTTATAAAGAGGCCAGGGTGTTGAGACCAAGACAATGCGTTCCAATTGACCGGTTCGCTCTCCTTTCATTTTGATTGCGGACACGAAGTGAAGCCTGCGCTAATGCGGTTTGGATTCATTAGCTTCCCTCTCTTTCTTCTATATTATGGAATAAGCTCGTCACCTCGGCGAGCTTATCTGGTGGTCCAAGGACAAAAAGCACATCGTTAGCAAAAGGTTGCATGTCTCCGTCTGGATTGGACAATATTTGTGAGCCCCGACGTATTGCCAATACGGTAACTCCATATCTCTTTCTCAACTCAATCTGAGCCAACGATTTTCCAGCTAAGGCTGATCTCACACCAACCCGCAACAGACTGATTTCGACATCGGGAAGCTGAAGTGTCAAATCGGAAAAAGACGCCGACTCTTTGGAAAGGCTTCTAAACATGTCGTAACTATCTGATCGCACACGGGCGATGAACCTCTCGATCTCATCTCTGGGCACAAGGTACTTTGCTAGAACTCTGGCAAAGATTTCCACTGATGTCTCAAACTCCTCCGGAATAACTTCGTCTGCACCTAACTCATACAAGGGCTTTAATTCTTGAAGATAGCGTGTTCGCACCATTATATGAACCTTTGGGTTAAGTCTCCGGACGATTTCGGTAATTCTGCGAGTTGCTGTGGGATCATTGATCGCTACTACAACAATTCTCGCATTTTTTGTGTCTGCGTGCTGAAGGACTGCATCCTGGGTCGCATCGCCATAATAAATCGGTTCACCCTTTGCTTTTTCGTCCTTTACTGTTTCAGGATTCATTTCAATGATCACATACGGGATTCCTCCTACCCTGGCGGCTTGTGCGAGATTTCTACCGTTAATTCCGAAGCCAATAATCACAAGGTGGTCTTGTTTACTCGTCCTCTTTATCCCTTGCACAGGATACAAGCCAGATTTCAACCTTCTCGGGATAGGCAACCGCAAGACAAAATCTGCGCTGCGAGGCGCAAGTGCTATAATGAATGGTGTCGCTGCCATGGTCAGCACAGAGACAGATAGAAACATCTGATAGATATTTCCGGTAAGCAAGCCATATTCAATACCTGTCTTAGACAAAATGAAAGAAAATTCACCTACCTGACTGAGAGCAAGTCCTACTAAGATTGCAGTGCGGAGCGGGAACCCCAATAATACGGTTACAAAGCCAGCGATTACGGTTTTTAAGGCCAAGACGCCTAAGGCAATTATTGCAATGCGCATCGGCTCCTGGAAAAGAAAACCCACATCCAGGAGCATGCCAATGGAGACAAAAAAGAAGCTCGTAAAGACATCCCGCAAGGGTAAAATATTGCCGAGTGCCTCATGACTGTATTCAGTTTCGGATATAATCAAGCCCGCTAAAAATGCCCCCAGGGCAAGAGAGAGTCCCGCACTGGAAGTTATCCACGCAACTGTAAGACATATTACAACAACGCTCAATAAGAAAAGTGTCCGGTTGCGCGTGCGTGCAATTTGATACAATACCTGGGGCACAATCCATTTAGCACTAACGATTACCAACAGGATGATACCGATTCCTTTTGCAATAAGAATGACGAGGGATTCACCTAAATTCCCCGTCGCTCCGGCCAGGAAAGGCGTAAACAACATCATTGGAACAATAATGATATCCTGAAAGATCAATATACCAAGAGTTGTACGTCCGTGGGGGCTATCAACTTCAGCCCTTTCCTGGATAAGTTTGAGCACAATGGCAGTGCTGCTCAGGGATATAAGAAATCCTATAAAGATCGATTCACCAAAGGGCTGACCGATTTGCCTGGCTATGGCAAAAGTAGCCAAAAGGGTTAGCAACACCTGAAGCGAGCCACCCATTAGAGTTGCTTTCTTGATTTGCAACAGCTTTTTAAGTGAAAACTCGATTCCGATAGTAAAAAGCAACAACACAACCCCGACTTCAGCCAAAATTTCAACTTTGTGAACCGCTTTTATGAACCCCAGTCCGTGAGGCCCTGCCAGTATCCCGGTAAGGAGGAATCCCACAATTACTGGCACTCGAATTCGATGGCATATAAAGACAACAACAATCGATAGTCCAAATATAATGACGATGCCCTTCAGTAACGGTATTTCCATATCCTAATATGCTCCTGATTTCATATTGAACCCGCCCTCAACAACAAGGCCCCATAGCGTATAATGCCGCTATAGTCATTGTGTTGGCGTGTTTTAAGGCGGGCCGACCCCGGGAATGTTCCTCGCGGACTGAGGAAGTTATCCACTCGTATCACCACGAATTGGTTATCCATCAATACTTTGATTTAATCAAGGGTAAAAGCGCCATCCACATCGCAAGGGAATATTTTGGCCGAAAGAAGAACTTTACAGGTCAACATTTTTGGGCCAGAGGCTATCATGTCTCCACAGTAGGCAGGGACGAAGAGGCCATACGCAAGTACATCAAAGAACAGGAAAAGGAAGATCGAAGACTCGATCAACTGTATTTGTTTAGGTAAGGGCCTGTCGCCGGAATAGAGAAGGTGAGGTGCGGGAATGTAGAGGTGAAGTCCATTCAGGAATCGACTCGTGAGTTTTTTTGGGGGGTTCAACTCCTTTGATTATCTTGCCCGAATTCTTGCTATCAATTTCAAGAAATGATGTTCAGCAGACTTCCTAACATTTCATCTTCGGCAGAAATTACTTTAAGATTGGCTTGAAAACCTCTTTTTATCAAAATCATATTCACAAACTCTCTTCCAATGTCAACGTTCGACTGCTCCAACGCATTCGGCGCAATACTACCCAGCCCGTTTGTCCCTGGTTGGCCTGTAATGGCATCGCCTGACTCACCAGTCTTTGCGTACAGGTTGTTCCCCATTTTCTTAAGCCCCTGCGGATTATTGAATTTGGCAAGCGCCACTTGAAAGAGGTTCAAAACCTGGCCGTTGGAATAACTCCCGGTAATAATTCCATCCGCACTTATGGTAACCGCGTCAAGGTCGCCCGGCCCGTATCCGTCGGCAGAAGAATAAACAGTATTTGATGCTGAAGAATACTGCGTTGATGAAAGCGAATCATTAACCCAGGAAGAACCATTATGGAAAGAACCAAAATCGAGTTGAATCGACATCTCGGTAGAGCCGTCCGTTGCACCCTGAAAGTCAGGATTAAAGGTAAAATGACCACCTGTAAGATCCGTAGCAATATTTTGAGATATCCAGTTACCGGTGCCGTCATTAATATCCATAGTCATATCCGAGACAGCACCGGAATTGTTAAATACTAAGGTCCCCCGAGCCAATAAACCAAGGTTACCACCTGTGGCTCCCGGTCTTCGATCCTCGCGCGGATGTGCGGTAACAATGTATTCCCATGTGGAAGCGGTCCCTGTCTTATCAAAATAAACGGAAATGTCATGTGAGGCACCAACCCCATCGTATACTTTTGTTGAAGTTTGGTAGTCATATGCATTGTCAGCTATATACTCTTCGTTGGGATTATCTCCATTCCATGCAGCGGCGAGCGCGTTTATTCCGACCGAGTTGTCCTCTGCATGAGCATTAAGATTCACAATATTTTTTATGATGGTTGACTCTTGCGGAGGAGACGTAAACGTAGACAATGTAATATCGCCAATTGCACCCTGTATTTCACCGGTGATCGGGTCAAGCTCCCACCCCTGTGCCACATACCCTGAAGTAGTCACAAATCTCCCGTTCTCGTCAAACCGAAATTGTCCATCTCTTGTATAATAGTCCGCTCCTTCTGACGCCCGCACCATAAAAAATCCATCTCCTCCTATAGCCATGTCAGTAGGAGAGGAAGTAGATTCAAACGATCCCTGAGAAAACTCCTCGGTAATTTGCCCTATGGTTGTACCCCGTCCCACCTGTGATACCCCCGAAGAGGTAGACACATTTTGAGGAGACACCTCCTGGAAACTTGAACGACTCCTTTTGAACCCCTGTGTACGTATGTTAGCTATATTATTGGCAGAAACACCCAATTTCCTTTCAAAGGCTTTTAAGGCTGATATTGCGGATGAAATACCCTTAATCATGGCCATTCTCCTTTCCCCTAAACAAAAAACCCATCCTCCTTTGAAAGAATGGGTTTCAGTATCGAATTCTTTACCAGTCGGGCAACCCCGCTATCCGCGGTCGGCGGACCGGAAGCTTTGCGTCCCACTCTTTCGAGAGGTTTGCCTTTTTCACAACTTGTTTGGTCTAATCACTAATATCGGTACGGAACCGAAAAAACTTTAGCAGGCTTTTCTTTTTTCCGTCTCTGTGATACTCAGAATCCGACTGTCAATTTGAGCTTTGTCAGTTGTCACTGGTCATTTGTCATTTGTCAACTCGCAATGCGCTAATCGGTGGGCAATGCCCACCCTACGTCCAGACCTGAGTCAAATGGAATCCGCAATCCAAAATCCAAAATCCAAAATCATTGAACATCCTGACTGCTTTGGTCAGCTTGATACGGTTTTTCCTATGGGCGAGGAGGGGCTACGTACAAGTCCGCCTGAATGCATGAAGTGCCCTTTTGCCAAGTCGTGCCTTCAGGAAGCCATGCGTGGCCCTGAGGGCCTCAAGTTGCAGGAAGAAAAGGTTGACCAGGCATATGAACACGGCCTGATCGGAAAGCTCGAGCGCTGGTCCAGAAAGAAGCTCATCCGCCAGGAGATAGAGGCGTTGACTTCGAAGAGAAAATCAAAATCAACGCAACCAAGAAAAATGTAAGAATATGAACTCTGGTAACTATGATCCTGTCAAGGGATTTCTCTATTCTCTTCCTTATTTGTCCCAAAGCTGGATCAGGTAGTCCTTGTGGTCTTCAAAGACCTGGGCCTGCTCCTCAACGACTTCTTCGGCCTGGCTTGAGGTCATCTTCCGGGTTTTGTTGATAAAGGAGGCAACGCGACCAAGATAAAGCGGGGTCACCAGGTTGACCAATTGGGTACGGTTGTGGGTCCAACGATGGAAAGTGGCTGCGGTCTCGTAGAGGACCATCACCCAGGTCTTGTTGGGCATGATGAACTTGGTCTTGGCTTTGGCAGCACATCTCTTGAGTTCTTCGAAACAATCCGGGCAAAATATATCCCGATACAGACCCTTGAACTGCCTAAAGCCTGCTTTGTACTCCGTGACCAGGCGGCCGAGATCAACCTCGATGGGGTCAGGCTCCATAAATTCCTGAAGGCCGAACATGGGCACGGTCCGGCTGCCTCTGACCGCCTTCCACTCGGCCTCGTGCTCCTCCATGAGGACAAAAAGGGTGTGGACCACCTGGCGAAACATAGGCCCGAGGGATTCGGCAGGATCCTTGGCGTCATGGATCTTAACCCCAAGGTTGGACTGGCAAATCCTGAAGTTGTTGGTGATGGCGTTCGTGGTCATCCACACGTCAATGCCAAAGCGGGCCACGTCCGTCTCCCAGACATCCTGCTCAATATAATACGCTGCCAACTCACCGGCAAAGGCAAAGTCCCCGCCGATGGGCTGGCGGATGCGCAGACCGTAAAGGGCCCGGGTCACATTATAGACAATGTTGTTGGTGATCGTCGCATCATACTTGTAACGCGAATAAACAGGGGAAACAAACTGGTAATCCATTTCTAAAATTGGTTCCAAAAGATACTTGACCCAATCGCTGGTAATGGAACGCAGGTCCGAGTCGACTACCACACACGCTTTTACCTTGAGGCGTTTGGCCGCCTCAAACACGGACCGAAACGCAGAGCCCTTCCCAGCAGGGCCCCGGTAGATGGATACAATCTTCTCCTGCCAGGGCTTGATCTCGAACTCCTTGGCCACTTCCCGAGTGTCGTCGGTGGAGCCGCCGTCAGCGATCATGATGACAGACCGCAAATCCTTGTAGTGGCGGGAAAGGCCATGGGTGACCATCTGTATAACGTGGGCGATGGTCCCTTCGTTATAATAGCAGGGAATCCCCACGAGAATTTCTGCACGCTCTATTTCTTCAACCCTCTTTGAGGTATAGGGTCTAAGTCCCGTATCGTAATGCATGGTTCCTCCGATCCTTGCACGTGTCAAAGATCGCCTTGTAGTATATCATATCCCGGCCCACCAGTTGAGAAATATCATGAGGAGTGCTGTAATCCCAACAAGTTGTAGAAATTCCGAGACGTTAATCATACTCAACAGACTTGAGGGTTGCCTCAAGTCTTGCTTCTTCTACAATAAGTTCTACGTATCCACCGTCTTTCAACATTCCAGGGTTTAAGATGAGAGTATCTCCAATTCTGTCTTTTCCTACTGCTTCATGAATATGCCCGGTAAGGCAGAGCTGTGGCTGATATTCCTCTATAAACTCGCGGACCGAGACACTACCCACATGATGTACTCCACCCACAATATCTACATTGGTGTTATAGGGGGGTGCATGTGAAACCAGAATTTTCAACGTGACGTGTTTTATCTCTTCATATGCTTTTTGAATAAATTCTCTTATCTCCTCTTCGGTGTATTCAGTAGGAGTATTAAAAGGTGTGTAATTGGAACCCCCGACACCAAAAAAACCTACCCCTTGAATAATAAGACTTTTGGAGTGAAGGTTGATTCCAAGCTCGTCCAGGTAACTCTCTACCTCTCTTTGGTCCATGTTTCCAGGCTGGGCATAGAGATTGGGATTATGGCGTGATACAGTTTCTATCACCTTTTTTGCTTTCCCAACACCACCAAAGTTCGTCAAATCTCCGGTAATTATTACACAGTCTGCATCCGAGAGCCTGGCGACCTTTCCTATATTTTCGGTCCGGTCATGAATATCGGGCAATGTCACCTGGTTGTTGTTAGCTCATTGGGTGCGCCAACATTTCACCCAGTGGCCAAACGCAATCGATTATTTTTGCGGCCATTGCCGGTGTTCTTCTGATTTTATTGTTGTCTGCGTCTTTG
>JAUWXF010000105.1 GCA_030616475.1 Desulfobacterales bacterium | reverse complement strand
ATCATCGGGTCAGGATTCAAGACCCTTGCTGAAGGTGACCGGGTGACCTTTGACGTAGAACAGGGTACTAAAGGACCTTCGGCAAACAACGTTACCAGGCTTTAGCCCGGAGCTGTTCGATCATCATGGGCATCTCGTCAAAATAAGGCGAGATGCCTTTTTTTCTGTTAGTCCAGTTTTCAAAAATCCTGGAAAACAGTTCACTCACAGAGTTCTCTTTTGTTTGATAATGCTGTCAACACGGGGTTAGAATCTATATTGATGCTTCTACCCTGAACGGAACCGGCATTGGGCAGAGAGGGATAAACGAGAAAAGGAGATTCTATGAAGATTAAGAAGCTTTATGTGGGAAATCTTAGTCATTCCGTAACTAGTGACGAGTTGAAAGAATTATTTGCCAATTATGGTGACGTTGAAAAAGTCAATATTATTGAAGGTAAAGGTTTTGGGTTTGTCGAAATGTCTAGCCGATCCGAAGCTGATAGGGCAAGACAAGCGTTAAACGGTTCCGAGCTCCAAAAACGCACGTTGAGAATTGACGAAGCTCGTCCACCTAAAAGTCGGCGAAGAGGGGGTTATCGAAGATATTAGCGTCCCTCTGTGCCAATGAAGGTGAGACACCTACCACTTGAAAAATTAGTGTAGGGCGGGTAGGAGGTTCACCTATGAAAACAATACAACTGACATCTCCAAACAGCACCCAGGCTCCAGGTTCAGCCGTGGGGGCAACGCAAGGAGCCAGGAGGGCAACTGGAGTTGCCCTCACGGCTAAGGTTCCGAGGTCTCAAAATGAGGCACAAAGCCGTAAGCTTCATAGATCCCCTGAGCACGAGCTGACTTTATGAAGTCAAGGAATTTTTCGGCATTCTCAGAGTGGGCAGCATTTTTTAATCTGCAAACATAATAGTTTATCCTGTCCCTCTGATCCAGGTCCTCTCCGGGTTCAACCATATCCACCGAAAGATTCCTCTGCCGCGCATGTATAACCTCCGTGGCCCAGACAGGCCCCACATCAACCGTTCCCTTTAAGATCCTCAGCGGAGTCTCTCTGTGGTGTACGACCGTCAGAATGGTTGTCCCTTCGGCCCGTTTTTCCTCCATGACGCGATGCACAAGGCCTTCGCCGCCTGCCTGCCGATACATGTCGATAATATAATAAGCAATGTCTTCATATTCGGGGTTCGGCTGTGAAATGCGTACCTCTTCTTGCCCCAGATCAGCAACAGACACAATCTGCGCGGGGTTGCCTTCCGGCACCATCAAGACAATACGGTTGTGAAGATAGAGAAAATAGTCCCCCTTTGTAATGAACCTATCCTTTTCAAGGCGCTCCATGGCCTTCTCCGTGACAGATGCGTAGACGTCGGGAACCACGTCTATGACACTATCCCGAAAAAGAGCGCCGCCTGCCAGGATCTGTTTTAGCTCCAGGCCGGGCGGAAGTGTTTCGTAAAAGATTCTCTTGACATCCGGGTATTCTTCTTGAAACACACGAATCAGCTCGTCCATAACCATGAATTGATTGCCTGCGACAAATAGCACCAGGTCCGCCGAATCGGCAAAATCCAGATTATGAAGATCATCTTCTCTGTCTGAAGGAATCACCGGAAAACCGATCTTTTTCCGATTGTTGATTGTTGATTGTTGATTGTTGATTGGTTTTTTTCTCTGTGCCGTCTTTCTTGTTGTGATGAAAATTGATGATAATTCATGTGCTTCATTGAAAAGAGGTAAAACCCTTTTTCTTTCAATTAGTTTTTCATCCATAATGAATTCCAACCAAAACTCAGATTCATCTGCTTCTTCTATCACGATACTTATTTTTGATATAAAAGCTGCCTTTGTTTGAGCCAAAAGAGCCGATCGATAATTGGAAGCAACCGATGTAGAACATCTTACTATCTGGCCGCGAACATGCCTACCAAGGACCGTTTCAGGCAGCGCCATGCTCAATTTAACACAACGATGCGCAAACTGTTTTGTTCTATTCTGTAATTCTTCGCTTTTCATTTTCGTTCAAGGTATTCAATCTTCAATTGTCAATATTCAACACCCAATTCCTGCCCTCCAAAAACCATCAAAATCTACAATCATCAATCGCCAATATTCAATCATCAATCATCACACATGCAGTTCCACCACGTCCCCATCCTGAAGCACGTAGTCCCTCTGGATCATCTGGCCATCATAGACCCTATTGCCCCAGACCTTGGCAAATCTGAACTTCTCTACGAATTCCTTGTGGATTTTACCAGCAAGGTCTTCCACGGTTGCCCCTTTTTTGAGAACAAACGGAGCCTTGCGGTCTGGTACCTTACCCCTGGCCTTGGTATAGACCCGTATGATCTCAAGCCGCTCAAACAGCACTTGTTTCAGTAATTCAAGGTTTCGTCCCGTGTTTGCTGAGACCGCCACTATGGGCCAGTCGTCTTCCAATAGGTCTTTGAATATCTGAAAGTTTTCTTCAGCCGAGGCGTCGTCGTTCTTGTTGGCGACCACCAGCACAGGCCTGAAAGTCCAACCCTGCCCTCCTTCATACAAATGAGTCAGGCGCAGGGGGGCAATTCGTTTCTGTTCGAGCAGGGCGACTGTCTCTTCCAGTTCCTCAATGGGGTCTGCGGTTACATCCACAACCAACAGAATCATATCGGCCCTGCGGATTATGTCCGGAAGCCAGGGCTCCGTGTAGTCTCGGGTCATTGGCGGAGTGTCGATCAATTGAATCTGGATGTTTTCAAAGGGCATCATACCAGGGATCGGTATCCGGGTGGTGTGTGGAAAATCAGCCACTTCAGGGGTAGCATTCGTAAGTGCCGCCACCAGTGAGGATTTGCCCACGTTGGGAGCACCGATGAGTGCGATCTGTCCGGCTCCTTCCCGGTCGATCCTGTACCCCACATCTCGCCTACTGGTTGCCTTTTTTGCCTGCTGCTTGGACTTGAGCTTGGAGAGGCGACGTCTGAAATCGGCCCTGAGCTTATCCGTACCCTTGTGCTTGGGGATAATGGCAAGCATTTCTTCCAAGGCCTCGATTCCCTCCGTCGGGGTCTTGGCCTGGCGATAGCGCTTTTCGACCTCAAAGTACTCTGGGGGCAGGTTAGCGGGCACGGATTCCTCAATGCCTTGGGTTAGTGATCAGCACCTTCTATAATTCTGATACCATAAGTCCATGTTCTGCACAAATCCTAAGTATGTGCCACTCAAAATCTCAGGTAATGTCAGTGGCCTGTTGTTAGTAGTCAGTTGTATCAATATTTTCATAGGCTTAGGCGAGATAAAGGCATGAAAAGAGGATGATGATATCCAAACGTATGGAGGATAAGTAGTGTCTGAACGAAAACCCTGTTTTTTTTCGGTCGGAAATCCGAAATCCGAAACACGAAATCCGAAACAATAACCAAAATACGAATGCTCCAATGACAAAAACATCGAACTTCCAATGTGTTAGTTTAGGTCATTTTGTCATTTGATATTCGAATTTGTTTCGAATTTCGAATTTTGATATTCGGATTTTGCCTGAACATGACTTTTCGTTCAGGCACTAAGTAGGAAGGACAAAATTTCCAAAAAAAAGCGGTAGATCCGGAGCCGGGGTTGGTGTCTCATCCTATGTTTCATATAGGTGCGGTGAGACTAAATTTCACCACCGGCCCCAGACTGCTACCATTACACAAAAATAAGCACGAAAAATGGTGCAGTCAACAGGCTGTTGCCCAAATCCCTTTTCGCTTGGTCTAAAACGTTTTTTGATAAATCTAAGGCTCGCTCCAGGCGATTTGAAAACTCTCCGCCTTCGGCGGATCAAACAGTTCAAATCGCTGATCTTCCGCTTCGCCAAGATTTATTCGCAAAAAACGTTTTAATGACCGCTCAAAGGAATTTTTGTTTGGGCAACAGCCCGTCAAAAGACAGAAAAGCCTCCGAGGGAAGGGATTACCCGCAACCCCCAGAGGCCTATAGGATGAGACACCCACAGACAACGAGGTCTGTGCCTTTGCCTTTGTGACCAATATCACAACACGGCGAAAAATCAAGGCCAAAGTGTGTGTCTGCCGCAGATTTCCAACCCATTCCATTCCCTCTCCTTCAAAGCTCTAGCATAGCATCCCATATCTAATATCGCAGAGCGTGAGAAGATTCATAATTGAATGCCGAATAAGTTCAAGCGATTGGGTATTTCTGACGATAACAATGAGTAGTATCACCGCCGCTCAAATTGTTTTCATGACCAGAGTCCATGCAGACCATTTTCAACGACAAAGCTGTCACGAGTCCGGCTATTATGAACCGATCACTTTGCCGGCACCTGTTGTTGCTACTCATTGTTCCGATTCTTGTCATTTCAAAGGTTGCTTGTGCTGGACGTTTCAACATCCAGAAAGACCCTCAATCATACGTTCTTGAAAAACTGAAATCTCATGACATGGTTTTTTTGGGCACAACCCATAGAAGGCAGCCTATCCTGAAATTCTTGTCGGATCTGATTCCCCACTTACACGAAGCGGAAGTCACCCATTTAGGACTGGAGATCTGTTCTGACCAACAAGACAGAATAAACAGTTTTCTTCAAACAGGAAGCGGCTTAGAGAATATTGCGCTCCACTTCCAGATAGAATGTCCTGAATATAGAAACATATTCACCACCATAAGGGGCCTTGGCCAGGCTAAGAGACCTGCCGTACTTGCTCTTGATCTTCCGAAATCAATGTACCAGGGGGAAATTAACCGCGACGAGTGGATGGCCGGTTGTATCGCTAGGATTTTTCATCGAAATCCAAATGCCAAAATTCTTGTCGTAATAGGCAATCTTCATGTATTGAAAAAGATAGAATGGAAGGACAAGGTTTCCAATCCCCACGGATTTGTTCGTTCGTATCTGAATGAATTGACACCGCAGCGTCGTATGTTTTCAATCGGTCAATGTATTGATAAAAGACCTAACGAATGTGATTTCACCAGAGAGTTTAGTTCCGTAGGGGGTGCGGTGCCAATGAATTGTGATAGGAGATTTGCCGGCTGGAACATAGGCATCATGGCGACCGTTGCTGCTAAACCGAGTGAAATATGGGAACTGCTGGACGGCATTATCGTTTACTGAACCTTTTCAGTCGGTTGAGAGTGATGTCAGTAGCTTCTCAAAGAGTTGGGGTAAAGCTGGGGGCATGGCGACACGCTATCCGGCAAGGGGAATCCCTTCACTTCGGCATCCAATGCCTTAAGTTGGTGGATTGCAAAGCTTTGGGATGAAATGGCTGTATGCCTACGTTCAGGGATTCCCCTTGCCCTGGCTGATCAATCTTGAAACGCTGCCCCAACTTTTTGAGAACTTACTGATGTCAAGCCGCGATTAAGGTCATGAAGAGAGCTTGAGACGAAGACTGGGTTTGTCTTGACATTGAACAAGGATGAAGGCGGTGGAAAAGTCTTTCTTTAACCGCCTTTTCTTTTGATAACACCCCTCCAGCCTGTCGGTTCACCAAGATCTAGCCCAAGAACTTGACAAATCTTTATGTTCAATGGAATTGTTCGATTGGCGAGCAATGATAATTGCTTCTGTTACTTTTTATGCTCATAGTTGGCATTTATTTACCAAATGTAGGACCTAGATTACCCAAATGTCTTGCGTGAAAAATTTCATTAGATCGACGTAACCCTTTGAAATCATATACTGTAACGATAAAAAGCTGCTGTTGGCATTCAGTTTGCTGGTATTTAAGGCACAGAAGAATTTGGAGGGGTTGAAAGTAAGATAATGACTGAAACCATCAGAGTAAGGGAAGACGTGGTTACCCTGCGTAGTGATAGACCAAAACATTTAGGAACTAAAATTGATCTTGAAGTAAAATTACCTGAGGGTGTTCTCCTTCAATCTTTTACCCTCAATGGAACCATTACCAGTTGTGAATATGTAAGTGACAATGGATCAGGCAGTTATATATTAGAAGTGAAGATCGACGATATATCACCGATGAATAAAAAGATACTAAAGGCTTATATTGACTTCCTTGAGAGAGAGGATATGTTGAAAGGAATAGAAATGGATTTGAAAGCTCTTCAACAGGTCTTTAGTCATTTTGGACAAAGGCTCAGCCAATTAAGAGCAACATCGGAACTGATGAGGAGTGAATTAGAAGGAATATTGGAACTATTGATGAGAAATCCTGGGAGAAAGATCACAATTCACTGACATTCGGATCTGCCCAGGCACTCGACTGCCATTTTGCGAATAGCACGTTGATCCCTGTGATTCCTGAGAGCCCTAATGAACGAGTCAATCGCCCTCTCGTCTTTTGTTCGCCCTAACCGCCCCGCAGCCATGACGCGGTCTCCCAGCTCTTTAGTCTTGTCTTCGTATATCCGGATATCAGCTTCTATATCGGCGCCAGCAGGGGGTAGGACCCGGGCCGTGTCAGCGGCGCGTCTATAAGGCTTGACCTCTCCAATGGTAGCCGTAGCCGGAGAACCGTCTGTCAGCTTGGTTAACGCGCCAACAGACATGAATGACACAGCCATGCCCCCAGTAAAGTAGCTCAGGAAGCATGACGGGGTCTGCCCTTGACATTGGACAAGGATGCCGGAAATTGTTGATTTTGTTTGAAAAAAGGGGGGCTTCAGACAAAATTAATCAACAGTCATTATACCCTTATTCGCGTCCAAAACCTTTTGACCGATCCCTCTCACCTTCATGATATCTTCGGCCGTCTCAAACGGTCCGTGTTCTGTCCTGTATTGCACAATACGCTCTGCGAGTTTAGAACCTATGTACTTGAGCTCACAAAGCTCGTCCACAGAGGCCTTATTAATGTTGACCTTTAATGCTCCCTCACTGATGTTTTCCACTTCAACAGCAAGCAATCCTGGGGCAATAGCAACGACCAACGCTACTGCCATAGTAAGTACAAACAACTTTTTCAAATGTGTCATAACCAACCTCCTTTTGTGTCTAGCCCCCACTTTTTTGTCCGCATTGACTCATGACTCGCCTGTACTGTTTTTTGGTAAACCTTTGCACCGGTGTACCCGGCACCACCCACAACCAAAGATGTTTCTCATTACAAGAAAAATCTCAAAACATCAATGAATTTATTCAAACCACAAGACCTTGATGCGTGGCGCGACATTGTAACTAGCTGACTTTACTGTGGCGCCGTACGAACCACACCGACTATATCCTGGGAATGGCGAACTTGGGAGGTGGAGTGAAGGTCCTGCTCGATATCGATCGGGTGATGAGTGGTGATCAAATTGGCCGGTTGGAACAGCTAGCGTAGTCCCGAATTTGGGAATAATAAAAAAGATAACTTCGTAAAAAGTCATCACATCGACGGCAAAGTAAAAAGTTCATATGCAAGGCGTGCGAATCTTGAGGAATGAGGCGTACTTATGGTACGTCGCAATGACGAAAGATGAAGCACAACACCGCAGATGGACTTTTTACGAAGCCGTCAAAAAAGGGGCTAACCAAAATGGCTATCCCCTTGAAATCTTTATGGTGCCGAAGGCGGGATTTGAACCCGCACGGGCGTAACCCACTGCCCCCTCAAGACAGCGTGTCTACCAGCTTCCACCACTTCGGCATCGTGTATTTAGTCAGATTCTTAATGGAATCGTAAAAAGTCATCACATCGACGGCAAAGTAAAAAGTTCATATGCAAGGCGTGCGAATCTTGAGGAATGAGGCGTACTTATGGTACGTCGCAATGACGAAAGATGAAGCACAACGCCGCAGATGGACTTTTTACGAAGCCGTCATTCTTGAATGGGTTCAGTTTCCCCGGCTTGCCAAGGTGCTTCTTTAGGTTGAACCGGAGCTTCCGATGGCGCCTGCTCTGTTTGCTCCGTTGCAGGGGCAGGGATCTGGGACATGATCGATCTGCTAGCCCGATGGCTCGAAAAATAGGCCAGCCCTAGGGAAGTGAGCATAAAGATTATGGCAGCAATCGTTGTCAGTCTACTCAAGAAGGTCGATGCGCCAGCGCCCCCGAACAGGGTCTGGCTCGATCCCCCTCCAAAGGCTGCTCCCATATCCGCCCCTTTGCCGGTCTGCAATAGTACAATCAATATCAAGGCTACAGCTACAATTATATGGATAATAATGATGAAACTTGACATATCAAAACCGCTCCGATTCTCACGCTTTGTCAGTGGCAGCATCTATCGATAAACTAACAATGGCTGAAAAAGAATTGACATCCAGACTGGCGCCTCCTACCAATGCACCGTCAATGTCGGCCATGGCCATGAGATCGCTGGTGTTTTCAGGTTTTACACTCCCACCGTACAATATCCGGGCAACATTTGCAACCGAACTTCCATAGGCTGTGTCCATCCGCGCCCGGATGAATTCATGCACCTCCTGAGCCTGATCCGTGGTTGCTGTCTTGCCAGTACCGATGGCCCAAACAGGCTCATAGGCAATGGTCAACTTTTTAACCTCATCGGACGTTAGGCCCGCCAGACCTTCTTCCAATTGCTTTTGCACCACAGAAAAGGTCTGATTCGATTCCCGTTCAGCTTCAGATTCTCCGATACACACCACAGGGATCAGGCCTTCAAGGAGGGCTGCCCGGATCTTTCTGTTCACCGTTGCATTGGTCTCGCCAAAGTATTGACGCCTCTCGGAATGGCCAATAATTACATAGGTGCATCCTGAGGCCTTTAACATAGGAGCCGAGATTTCTCCGGTGTAGGCCCCTTCGACCTCCCAGAACAAGTCTTGCCCCCCCAGGTGTATGATGGACCCTTTCAGAATCTCTGCCACGATCCCAAGGCCCGTAAAAGGAGGCGCAACCATGATATCCACACCCATCATGTCCGAGACCAAGGACTTCAACCCGCTTGCCAGCTCTGCGGCCTGTGGACCGGTCTTGTACATCTTCCAGTTTCCAGCAATCAAGGGTTTTCGCTTTGCCATAATTTTAGGCTCCTTCATCAACAAGGGGACGGCACAAATGGCACAATCCCTGACTGTCAGGTTCTTTTGTTTCCTTTCAACACCCCGCTGGCCAATGAAATACTCTTTCTCCCATAAGCCTGCAGGTTCTCTGCAAGCTCGCTCAACTTCTTGTCTTTCCGCATTTTGGCAGCTCGGATCACCACAGGAAGATTAACACCGGTAAGGACCTCAATCCGGCCTTCCTCAAGGAAGGAAAGGCTGAGGTTGGATGGAGTTCCTCCAAACATATCCGTCAGGATAAGTACGCCTCCGCCCTGGTCAACCGCCTTGATCCCGGTGTTTATCTTTTCTCTCATTCGTTCAACGCTTTGCCTCAAATCCACAGAAACAGCCGTGGCTGCGCCCAGAGGCCCTTCAAGGATCGATTCGGCTGCTTCGATAAGGGCCTCTCCCAGACCGCTATGAGTTACAATGACAAGACCTGTCATAAATCTGACCCCCCAACAAAAAGGAGTGCCTAAAGTGCGCTAAAGTGAACTAAAGTGCCTAAAGTTAAAAAAGATTAAGGGATTCAGGAATTCAGGGATTGAGGGATTAAAATCAGACGCAATTCCTTCCATCCCCAAATTCGTAATTCCTGAATTAATAATGATTACATCAACTTTAGCTCACTTTAGGCACTTTAGCTCACTTTAGCTCACTTTAGCTCACTTTAGCTCACTTAGTTGCTAACTCAACTCAATGTCTCGATGGACCAAGTTTATGCGATCAATCTTCTTTTTTAAATGTTGGAAGATCTCATCAGCGACCACAATGGAGCGGTGCCTTCCACCTGTGCAACCAACCGCGACGGTTAAATAGGATTTCCCCTCTTTTTTATATAAAGGTATAAGGTAGTCAAGCAGATCCAAATATTTTTTCAAAAAAATCTGGGTTTCATCCCATTTTTTCACAAACGCCTGGACCCCAGGCGCCGTGCCATCAAGCCCGCCTAATTCAGGGACAAAATATGGATTGGGTAAAAACCGAACATCGATTACCAGATCCGCGTCATATGGAATGCCATACTTGTAACCAAAAGAGAGGACTTGTACCTCCACGTGCCCAGTATGAACCACCTTAAGCACATGGCCCAATATGACAGCTTTGAGTTCATGGACATTGTAATGCGAAGTGTCAATAACTTTGTCAGCGATTCGCTTAAGTCCTTTAAGTTGTTCCCTCTCGTTACGTATCGCTTCCAGAAGGCTCTTTCCGCCTGCCAGGGGGTGCTGCATCCTGGTCTGGCTGTACCGTCTCAAGAGAGTTTCTTCTGAGGCTTCAAGGAAAAGTATTTCGAACCGATATCCTTCCTTACACAGCCTGTCCAGAATATCTGAATATGTTGAGAGAAACCCCTTTTCTCTGATATCCATCACCAGCGCCAGCCTAGAAATCTCAGAATTGCTCCCCGCTCGAAGTTCTAAGAACTTTGGCAAGAGTACGACCGGCAGATTATCCACGCAGAAAAACCCAACATCCTCCAGTGCCTTTATAGCCGTACTTTTCCCAGAGCCGGAAAGCCCGCTGATGATGATTATCTTTCCTTGTTTCAACTATGTCCGCATAGCCCCTGTAACCGGCTGTGAGGCTTGGCTCATTCAGCCCCCACCCGGCCCTCCGGCCTGTAAGCCCTGCGGGCTGGAAGCGGCCCCTGAGGGGTGGGGGTGAAACCGGCAGTTTGTTGCAATGCTATTTTGGAATCGGACCACCAGGTTCAAAATTCATGGTCTTCATTTGCGATCACCGTGTAGAGCTCGCGTCGGTCCGCAGCACTCATCAGCCGCTGTCTAAACGTGCTGTCTTTGAGTAATCGCGATATCCTGGCAAGCATCCGTAGATGATCGCCTGTAGAGTTTTCGGGGGCCATCAATAGGAAGAAGAGGTGAGCTGGCTTGCCGTCGATGGCTTCAAAGTCAACGCCCTTGCGGCTTCGTCCAAAGCCAACTAACAACGAGTCGATAGACTTCAACTTTCCGTGGGGGATGGCTATCCCCCCCCCAATGCCGGTGCTGCCAAGGCGCTCACGTTCCAAGAGTACGCGAACCATTTCCTCCTGGTTGATTCCAGAGGCCTTTGCCACGGGGCCCGCGAGCTTTTCCAACACCCCCTTCTTGTCTGTGGCATTCAGTTCAGAAATGATAGCCTCTTCTTTCAGCGTGTCTAAGATTCTCATGTTAATGCAATCTTTGTTGAGTTTGTTGGGTTTATTGGGTTTTAACACAACAAACCCCTTAACCCTTTTAGGCGCTTAGTCCTAGAATTCGTGTTTTTTCCGGCAGAAAATAAATCCGAATATCGAATGTCGAAATCCGAAACAAATTCAAAACTCGAATTTCCAAATGTTCAAAACAGCGCGGTTTTTTGTGGAATACGATTTCTTATGTTTCGGTCATTTGAGCTT
>JAUWXF010000233.1 GCA_030616475.1 Desulfobacterales bacterium | reverse complement strand
TAAATATTTTTCTTGTAATGTTCACAGTATTGATGCAGACTGTTAAAAAATAACTTCTTAACGTCATGTTTTATCAAAAAACGCCGTTCTAATTGCGCCTAACTTTGTATCTTACTGCGGGGTTCGTTACTCCTCATGCGCGGCCTTTAGGACATCGCCTGCAGGAGATTGTTCGGTGAATGGTCTCTTCTTCGATTGGTCTTGACCAACTGCTGCACATCCAGCAATGTGCTCGATGGCGTTTTGTGATCAATCGATAGTCCTCTTAGGAAGCACGGAGTCCGGTATCTTTTTTATAGCTTTGATGCCAGGCTTCTTGCTCCCAAATGCGTGCTTCACCGACGACATCTTAATAAGATATTCAATATCTTTTAGTTCACGAGGCGCAGCATAGCTGTATTTATAATGGTAGCGCAACGTTGTCATTACGTCGTAGAGATAGAATGAGTTCTTAGTCACTGTTTCAATATACTTTTGCACTGGCACTTTCCATCCGCGTGGCCTTTGTGCGATCAACAGCAACACCAGTTCGTGATTTTTAATATCATCCACCTCGCTGACAAACTGTTCCATCAACAGGGGTCCCATCTTCTGTGAGAACAGATCGTCTTTGTACCAATAGACAACATTGGAGGGTATGTGCATTAATATAGACCGAAAGCGTGTCTCAGGGGTGTCACCGAAGTCGCTAGCCAGAAGGAACGACATGCCATCGAATGATGCATGTCCTCTTTCGGCAAGCAACGGAAGAAGGACCAGTAAGACTTGTGAAAGCTGCTTCCATCCGTTAAAGACCTCTCTTAGTAGCGTACGCTTAATATCAGGGTCGACATAGTCACTATTGCGCAGTGCCCGTGCGGCTGCTTTTATTGTCAGCATCATCGACACAAGTGAGTCCCCTGTGAGAATGTCCCGGACTTTCTGATAGTACGGACGCCGTTTATCATATCCACTATCAGCGTACCGGTCCTTTATTTCCACAGGTAGATTAGAAGCTGATACGCCTTCACGGACCTCGTTCTGCATCTGCTCCAGCATCGCGGGCGATGGCTGCCATTGAATAAACTTATAGGGATTAATCTCATCTGGAAGGCCACACTTGTCCCGCACTGTGGCATTGCCACGCTTTAAATCCTCGATGAGAACGTTGAGGGCATCCTCCCGGCGACGATCGATACCTGTGTAGAACTCAATCACCTCCGGAAATCTCGCATAGTGCAGATCCGCATAGATAAACTCGGCGAAGCCTTGATCGTGGTGCATTCTCTGCGCCGCAAAATAGTATATCCAATAAGTGAACTTGAAGCAGAAGTTACTTCCAAACGGAACCAGGATGTGGTTTGCATACAAAATGTCAAATACTATCTGAACATCAAGAGCCATGACACGCTCCTCGCAGAAAGCCTCTAAAGTCCCGATAAAGTACTCCCGAGTGAAGAAGTAGGCGTTTGTTCTGATCATTGTTTCGCAGAAATAGCCCAGCACATACTCGCAATCCTTCATGTCTGGCCGAGTTCTGTACGTTGGGATATCGTCAACGTTAAAGAGGAGAAAGAGTATCCTTCTGAGCATTTCCGTTCGATTTATGGGGCTATCGTCAAAGTCGACCTCCGAAGCCTTCAACACAGTGAGGCAGTTCAGTGGCGTTCTATGGATGTTCAGAACATCGATGTCAGCTACAACCTTTGAAGTGATCGCATCCTCGTCCCCAATGTGCCTCTCATCGTTGTAGATGCTGACGACTGTGCGAACATGTTCTCTGGACAGCGCCCAGAGATAGAGTACATCAAACTCCCTATCAATACTTTCGTCATCCAGTGAAGTGAGGAGCAGAGAGTTTTCGACAGTCTGCATCACGATGATTGGAATATCATTAAAGAAGGCACATACGGATTTTAGAAGCCTATATGCGTTCCTTTCGTCAATTTGCCATGAATCAAGGATTACACATCTCACATCCTCAAGTGTGCGCCCGATGCGTACCAACTCAGCGTTGGTGGCCCGCTTTATATTGTTGGCGGAGGGCTTCAGCATCCGTGAATCAAGATATAGCCATAGCGATTCAGGAGTGTGGCGCCACGCTTCTCGGGCTAGGTGATGGGCAAGGCACGTTAACCCAAATTGGGGTGGGGCCTTTATAATTGTCGAGCGCGGATTGCCAATCACGTCAGCAGTAGTTATCCTGTGCGCAAACCCGGAATCTCTATCCAATTCCGAACAATTTGAAAGAATTGGTTCGACCCACACTCTCGGTTGCGAAGAGTATGCCTTTAGTGCTTCATTCAACTGTTTGGTCAGGTAGTCATCCACGACATCCCAGTCACTTCGATCGCGTCGATGAGTTGACGCTGTGCGTTGGATTGGCACCTTAATTATTACTTTTCCGTCTTCTGTGTTTGCGAAATTTACACCAGGAACAAATGATTGGTGCTTCGTCCACTGCCTGTAGGTTATGTCAGAAACCTCATATGTCGAGGAGAGAGATACGATCGAATAACCTAGATCGTCTGCTTTTGTCGTAAACAGAGGCGGAGCCGAGACTTCAACTATAGACCGCTCTTTGTTGATGGAATGAAATACTGATTGATCGTGAGCATGCCCTGAAAGGCAGAGAGCAAAGTCATTATCCAACAATGTCCTGATTTCTCGCTGTGCCCATTTAGTTAGCCAGTCAAGGGGATGATGCATTACGAGTATTTTGCAGCGAGCCGTACAGTCTCTATTCCAGGAATGAAGGCTTCGTGTATTGACTGCAAGCCTTCTTCTGTCCTCAAGCTTTCTGCCGTCACTGCCTTCCAGTCCACCGCTACTGAAAAATGCCGAGTTTAGGCAATATACGCCAACATTGTCGGCAATCTCCCAACCACTGCCTATGGGTGATGCTCCTAGTGCTGCACATGCAGCAAAGCGGGACTCAAAGGCACTATATGCGGCAAATTTGGATTCAAACACGTCTGACGGATTCTCGGAGTAATCGTTAAATGAGGTTTCGTCCAAACCTTGGGAAACAACAGCCTCGTGGTCTACTCTCTTGAGCTCAATCTGCTTTGTTGAGACATCGTGGTTCCCCGGAACACAAATCCGATGACTCTTTGGGATGTTCAAGGATGTCAGTTCAGCATCAAACTTGGAGGTGATCTCATCGTAAGAACCGGAATCATGACCAGCTTTGACCACATCTCCTGAAAGAACCAGATATACATCTATGGCTCCGAGCAGGTCCACTTGTTTTCGCAAATCCTGGAAGAAGGCTCGAAATACGACTCCATGGTTCTCATCCCAGTTACGACGGTAATGGATATCTGACAGATGTACTATTGCTGCACGCATTTATACCTCCTCATTCCTTCAATCTCAGGTAAAATTGAGCTATGTTCTTCTTGTTACACCGAACAATTTATTCAGCCGAAATTTCTCTGTATTTACCAATATACGCTGATATCCCAGAACTTTTTCTGTATTCACCTTTTCTGCAATACCGATATATGGCAAATATACAGAAGTGCTGAACCTGAGCTTCAAATTTGGTGGCATTATGGCTCATCATCCTCATGCGGACACCCATTAAAAGGCAGGGCAAACCTCAAATATTGGACCATACCGCCTCCCTACCTGATACCTTAATCTTTTTTCATCACCTCCTCCATTTTTCTGATTGCATCTTCTCTTTAATAACCTTCCAGATCTCTCGCCTGGATCATCCCTTCAGCCATCTGCTTCAAGTTTTAGCCGGCTCCTCACCTTTGATGATTGGGGACGGGTATTGATATATTGATATCCTGTCCTTTATCAATATATCAATACCCGTCCCCTAGTCCTACCCGAACACTTGGGATAACCGGTTTGAAAAAACGCCAGCTTTTTCAAATCCGAGTTAATCCCATTGTTATGCCATTTTCCTGTCTTGCTATGGAGATGTTTTAAATTCTCTCAAGCGGGTACATTCAACAAGACGATCCAATGTTTTCGCGGTAAACACTTTGCCTCTCGTCGCAAGGATCATCTTTTTCATGTCCTCCCTGCGGACGCCAAAGCCACGTCCGCCGATACATGCAATGACCTCATATTTTGGGTTATCTTCGGAGCGTC
>JAUWXF010000076.1 GCA_030616475.1 Desulfobacterales bacterium | reverse complement strand
TGCTGTTAAAGGCGGAGGTCGCAAACTTCAGATTGACAACGCCGAAGGCGTTCACATTAACTTTAGGCATTTTAGGCACTTTAGCTCACTTTAGGCACTTTCCTTTTCTAATGACGAAAGATGAAGCACAACGCCGCAGATGGACTTTTTACGAAGCCGTCAGTGTTTGAAGCTTCTCTGGCCGGTGTATACCATGGTCGCACCGGCCTCATTGCACGCCTCTACGGACTGGTAGTCGTTCATGGAGCCACCAGGGTGGATCACGGCAGAGATGCCTTCACGCAGGCCCACATCCACGCCGTCCCGGAATGGAAAAAAGGCGTCACTCACCATGGCAGCCCCTATCAGACCGCCCTTTTCCTGGGCCACTCTTTCGTCGACCTCCCTTTTCTTTTCCTCGTCTGCGAGTTCATTGTAAGGGATCTCCACTTCCTCATAGCAATAGCGATCCGCCAGCTTGCGGTAGGCCTTGTCTCTGGCAATTTCCGCCACGCCTACACGGTCCTGTTCACCGGTTCCGATTCCCACGGTCACCTCGTTCTTGACATATATCACGGAGTTCGATGTGATCCCGGACTCCACCAGCCAGCCGAACAGCATATCAGCGTATTCCTGGTCGGTCGGTTCCCTTGTGATGCGGTAAGCCTTGCCTTTATAATCACATTCGGCCGGCTTGAGGTCCTCTTTGGTGCGAGCCTGCGGCACAAAAGACCACTGGGTGATGAGACCGCCGTCAATCAGGCTCTTAAACTCTACACAGCGTTCGCCTACAAAGGTCTGTAAGCGGCCTATATTGGCAATCCTGATGACCCGCAGGTTCTTGGTTGTGGCAAAGATATCCATGACCCCATCTTCAAAATCCGGGGCCACCACCACTTCGGCGTATTGTTTGGTGATGGCCTCGGCCGTGGCCTTGTCTACCGGGTAGTTCACGGAAATGCAGCCACCAAAAGCGGCCACCCGGTCGGCCATGTTCGCTTTGATGTACGCTTGCTCAAGGGAATCGGCTCTGGCAACCCCGCATGGATTGTTGTGCTTTACAATGACCACCGTGGGTTTGTCCGTGAAGTACCTCAAGATATTCAGGGAATTGTCTGCATCGGTCAAGTTGGTCTTTCCGGGATGCTTGCCCGATTGCAGGAGTTCTATATCAGAAGCGAGATATCGGCCGGGCTGAATCGTTTGTGCCTCTCCAAGGACCAGATTGCCGTTTGCCAGCTTATAGAGGGCAGCCTCCTGGCCGGGGTTCTCCCCGTATCTTAGGCCTTTTTGCACATTATCGACCACCCACACCACCTTTTCGTAGAAAAGCGTCTGCCGCTCATCGCCCTCTACAAAGCTTATCTCCATGTTTGAAGGGAAGTGGTCGTCCATAACGGTTCTGTACATTTTCTTGAGATCTTCAGCCATTGTACTAGCCCTCCATTCTGTAATTATGTTTCGTAATTTCTACAACTTATTGAAAGTATAGCTGTTTTGTGGCAGTTGATTTATGCTGTGCACTGAGTGAACTAAAGTGCCTAAAATGAATGGATTGGAGTCATTTTATAGAATTATAAAAGCTTTTTTCATCCTTAACTTTAGCTCACTTTAGGCACTTTAGACATTTTAGCTCACTTGAAATTGCGGAGCGAAGTGGAGCTAATGGCATAACACGTACTCACATCGCCAAAAGATTTGCTTGCCAGAAAATCTGCGATATGGCGGTCATATACGGCGGTGTGTTCAAATGCCTTTTTGGCCAGCTCGTATCGAAGTTCGAGGGAGATTCTGCCGTGGTTTGCCTTCATCTCAGAAATGATCTTCGTATAATCGTCAGGGTCCACAACCGCTCCAACCCGGATGAAATTCTTTGCCGAAGCCCTTATCATACAGGGGCCGCCAATGTCGATGTTCCCCCTTGCCTGTTCAACAGTGACACCCCCTTTGGATATCGTTTCCTTAAAGGGATAAAGGTTAACCACAACCATATCTATGGGAACAGCCCCGGTCCTCTGGAGGTCTTGCTGGTGAGCATCATTGTAGGTCTCTGTGAGCAGACCAAGGTAAATCTTAAAGTCAAGCGTCTTGACCAGCCCACCCTGGGTTTCTGGCTGTCCGGTGTAATCAGACACAGGCGTGAGACACGAAGAAGCCCGATCACCCAGGATCTCCTTGATCCTGCTATACGTTCCACCTGTCGAAAACAACCGTATCTCCGGGTCGATGTCCAGGAGTGATGGCACAAAGCTCTCCAGACCTCTCTTGTCGGACACACTGACAATGATATTTCTGACCTTGACAAACCCGTCAATCTTTTCAACGATATTGATTGCCATGACGCCTCCTTAATAAAATCGCTGCGCGATTTTATATAACGCGGCTGTGCCGCTTAAAAAAGGAAATTGTTATACTATCAAGTTTAGGGCTGCCCCCTTACGAAATCCGGGGCGAAGTTTTCCATAGAACCGATTGCATCGTCAAGCTGTTTTTGCGTCCTGGTTACGATTCGATTTCGGATTCTAATTCCACATTCCCAAATGTGAAAAACAATGATCCCTATTGACAAAGAGGCCCCATGCCTTATGTTAAAGGTTTATGATACTTTCGCAGTAAGCCCATGATTGAAGTTGATTGTCTGACCAAGTATTTTGGCTCTGTTCCAGCCGTAGTGGACGTCTCCTTTCGGGTAGAAAAGGGTGAAATCGTCGGATTTCTCGGACCCAATGGTGCCGGCAAGACGACAACGATTCGAATGCTCAATGGGTTTTTCCCGCCTACATCCGGCTCTGCACGTATCAACGGCTTTGACGTGTTTGACCGCTCCATAGATGTTCGGAAGCGGCTCGGATACCTCCCCGAACACATTCCCTTGTACAAGGAGATGAGAACAGAGGCCTATCTCAGGTTCGTAGCCGAGGTTAAGGGCGTGCCGGCAGGCCAGCGCCAAAGGGAGGTGGACCGTGTCATAGAGCAGTGCGGGCTGCGATCCGTGCGCAAAAAGTTTTTGGGTAAGCTATCTAAGGGATTTCAACAAAGGGTTGGTGTTGCCCAGGCCATTTTGAATGACCCTGACGTCCTGATCCTGGACGAGCCCACGATCGGTCTGGACCCGAAACAGATCATACAGATCCGGGAGTTGATAAAGAGTTTTGCCGGATATAAGACGGTCTTCCTGAGCAGTCACATCCTTCCGGAGGTGAGCATGATTTGTCAAAGGGTTGTGATCATCAATGAGGGACGGATCGTGGCCGAAGATACCCCGGAAGGGCTGACCGGCAAGGATAAAACAAAGGTCGCTTTGGAGATAAAGGCACCCCGGGCTGAAACCCTGGCAAGGCTTCGTGCTGTGCCGGGCGTTGCTGCCGTCTCTGCTGAGGCCCGGCCTGGAGACCACACAGGCCGCTATGTGGTAGAGATGGAGCAGGGCAAGGATGTTCGAGACGCCATAGTTCAATCGATCGTGGGTGCAGGATGGTCACTCCTTGAAATGCACACGCTCCGGCTGAGTCTGGAAGATATTTTTATCCGTCTCGTAACCGAAGAGCAAGGCAAGGAGTGAACCGATTGAGGGATTGAGGGATTGAAGGATTGAAGGATTGAAAAGAAGGTGAAACAGGCGATAGGACAATGAGGAGTTCTTATGCCATTTTCAAGCGGGAATTGTATGTCTATTTTTCATCCCCCATTGCTTATGTGGTGGTGACTATTTTTCTGCTTCTTTCCGGTTACTTCTTTTACAGTGCCTTTGCCTATTTCAGTATGATCAGCATGCAGGCCATGAGGATGCCAGGTGTTGGTGGGATCAATGTGACAGAGATGGTGTTGCATCCTACCTTCGGCAACATGAGTGTCATCATGCTCTTGATGATGCCCCTTTTGACTATGCGCCTTTTTGCCGAAGAGAAGAAGGCGGGTACTCTAGAATTGATGTTGAGCTATCCGGTCCGTGAAACCGAACTGCTTTTCGGAAAGTTCGCCGCCTGCATGGTGGTCTTTTTTGTCATGCTTTTCCTGACCTGGCTCTATCCGTTCCTTTTGTGGTTGTATGCCAAGCCTGACATCGGCCCTATCGTAACGGGTTATCTGGGGCTTTTCTTGATGGGGGCCGCCTTTATCGCTTTAGGGCTTATGGTATCTTCCCTCACAGAAAACCAGATTGTAGCGGCAGCTATTTCCTTTGGGGCGATCCTGATGTTCTGGCTTATAGGCTGGTCCGAGGCCTTTGCGGGGCCCGCTTTGGGAAAAGTCCTTTCTCACCTTTCACTGCTTGGTCACTTTGAAAGCTTTTCAAAGGGTGTGATCGACACCCGTGACATCATCTATTATATCAACTTCAATATCCTGTTCCTCTTTGTCACCATGCGATCCCTGGAGTCGAAACGATGGCGAGGATAGAGCGAGCAAAGCTTTTCACCGGCTTGGGATATGCTGGGTTCATTATCATTGTGGTCACGGCCATAGCCTATGGCATGATACCTGCCGCGCAAAGCTATACCTGGGTCGCATGGATCGTTGGCCTCCTGTGTCTGGTTGCTTATGTGGTTGGCAGCTTTAACACCATTCGAGACTATTTCAAGAAGCGATCAGCCCGACACGGGGTCAATGCCCTCATCCTGATTTTACTTGTTTTGGGCATCCTGGTCTTTGTGGAGGCCATTTCCGCCAGACACAGTGCGCGATTCGACCTGACAGTTAGCAAGCGATTCACCCTTTCAGAACAAACATCAAAGATATTGAAGAACTTGGAAAAACCGGTCCGCATCACAGCCTTTTACCAGGAGGCGTCACCACAGGCCGAAGAGGCCAGGGGACTCCTTGACCAGTATGCTTACGCCTCACGGAAGTTCTCTTTCAAGTTTGTGGATCCGGATCGGTTCCCTGGAGAGGCCAGACGTTACAAGATCAGCGCTTACGGCACCCTGGTACTCGGGTCAGAGACCCGTGAAGAGAAGATAACACAGGCCACCGAGCAAGAACTGACCAACGCCCTGTTGCGAGTGACGCGGAAAGGGGAAAAGGTCGTCTACCTTACGACCGGACATGATGAAAAATCGACTGAGAACTATGGGAAGGACGGTTACAGCGGTGTAAAAAAAGCCATAGAGGACCAAAACTATGTGGTGCGAGACCTTCTTCTGATGCGAGCCGAGGAGGTACCGGCAGACGCCTCGGTGCTCATTATTGCGGGACCCAAGAAAGCCTTCTTCCATGAAGAGATTTCCACCCTAAAGCGCTTCATTGATCAGGGAGGACATCTGTTGATCCTCATCGATCCGGAAACCGATACCGGCCTGAGAGAGTTTTTGAAATCGTGCGGCATTGAGGTGGGCCGAGACGTCATTGTGGATAAGCTGAGCAGGCTTTTTGGAGCCGATTATCTCACCCCCATTGTCTCCCAGTATGCTGGTTACCACCCCATCACCGAGAATTTCAAGGCAGCATCTTTTTTTCCACTTGCCAGATCTGTCAGCGCGGCAAAGGATTTGCCCCGGCACGTGCAAAACACAGAACTGGCCAAAACAGGGCCGAGCAGTTGGTCTGAGACCGATCTTGTGATGCTCAAAAAAGGCAATGCCTCTTTTGACAACAAGAAGGATACCATGGGACCGATCCCGGTGGCCGTGGTCTCGACCATCCAGCACGAAACCAAGGAAGCAGACAATGGTTATACAAAAAAAGCGGTTGAAGACGCGGCGGAAGAGCCCGTTGATAAACAGGATGTCCCACGGCCAGCGAGAATTGTCGTGTTTGGAGATTCCGACTTTGCCTGCAATTCCTATCTGAACCTATCTGGTAACCGGGATCTTTTCATGAACACACTGAGCTGGTTGGCAGAAGAAGAGGACCTCATTGCCATTCGCCCGAAAAAGCGAGAAAGCCAGCCCGTCGTCCTCTCATATATCCAGGGCCGGGTCATATTCTGGACTTCTGTTGTGCTGCTGCCCGCAACAGTGATGATCTTTGGTATTGTCGTCTTGCGCCTTAGAAGAATCGCCAAATGAATGGAAAAAAAATAGCCTTTTTTTCGATCATCCTGTTCCTGCTGGTGGGTTTCTATTATTTTTATGAGGTCCGCTATACAGGAAAACAAAAAGAAAGGGCCGCCTCATCCAGGAAGGTTTTGAACATCAAAGACCACGACATTGAGTGTATACGTATTAAGAAGCCCAAGGAGACGGTAGTGCTCGAAAAAAGGGACAAGGAGTGGTTTTTGGTAAAACCGATCAAGGTGCGGGCTGACACATTGGCGGTTGACCAGATCATCAACACACTGGCAAACGCAACCTGGAAACGAGAGATCACCCCCCTTCCCGAGGATCTGGCCGACTTCGGTCTTGCCGATCCCGAGATAGAGGTGGCGCTCTCCGGCAAGAGTCTATCTGAGCCCCTCAAGGTCCTGATAGGGACAGAAAGCCCCGCGGGAAACATGCGGTATGTCAGGGTGGGTCAGGAGGAAAGAGTGCTCTTGGTATATGCCCGCCTCAAAGACGCTTTGGACAAGACCCCTGATAATCTCCGCAACAAGCATATCCTTCGATTCAAGGAAGACGATGTTTTCAAGATCGTGTGGCGTGCTGATGAGAAGACCTTTGTGGCCGAGAAAAAAGAAAATAAGTGGGTACTGGTTGAGCCTGGTGGCAAAAAGATCACGGAGAGTGAAATCAGGAGCCTTGTTTGGCGACTGGAAGGCCTGAAGTTCAAGAAAATATATGAAAAACCAGGGCATCCCCTTTCATACTACAGCCTGGACAAACCCTACGGCATGATCAGACTCATGGATCAGGAAAAACATATTATTGGGGACCTGAGCTTCGGGATGAAAAAAGAGCCCACAGTCTCATACTATGCAAAGGCAGAGGGAAGAAGCACGGTGTATGAGCTTTCTTACGACTTTGTGAAGGATCTTCCGGGCCTGTAGTATTGCGGAATGCGGGGGATCCTTCATTTCTCGGTTTACACTTATCAAGGATGCGGGCGCCAAGAGATAAGTTCTTTTGTTCCTACTTTTTGGTGTCAGGTGTCAGGTGTCAGGAGCGACAAACGCGAGATCTGAAACCTGAAACCTGAACACTGAAACCTGAACACTGAAACCAGGTACCAGGTACCAGGTGTCAGGAACTGAAAAAGCAAGACCTGAAACCTGAACACTGAAACCTGAACACTGGTCAATAGGTGTAAACTACTTTATGGCGAAAATGAAGGATGCCGATTTCGGAATAAGAAAGATGAAAACAGCAGACCAACAGCCAGTATCCAGCAACCAGTATGCCTAATTTCGGATTCCGGAATTAAAAGGAAAAGGGGGAAATCCGCATTCCGCATTCGAGAAAGTGGCCGATAACGTGATCAAACCTTTGAAATAACAAGACAAAAGAGTAAGCAAAAGGATGACAGCTAAACGGGACTACTATGAAATTCTCGGCGTTGACCACAATGCCGGTGAAGATCGAATCAAGGCCAGTTACCGAAAGCTCGCCTTGAAATACCACCCGGACCGCAACCCTGGTGATAAGGAGGCCGAGGAGAGATTCAAGGAGGCTGCTGAGGCCTATGAGGTACTCAGGGATTCCGAGAAAAGAAACATCTATGACCACTATGGGCATCAGGGTCTTCAAGGGACAGGTTTTTCCGGATTCCGGGGATTCGAAGACATATTCTCAAGCTTCAGTGACATCTTTGAGAACTTCTTTGGCTTCGGGACCGGTAGACGCTCCGGAACGGCATCACGCCGGGGGGCGGATCTCAGATATGACCTGACGATCAGCTTTATGGATGCTGCCTTTGGGGTGGAGACAGAGATCGAAATCGAAAAACTCGAAAGCTGCCCTACCTGCCAGGCCACGGGATGTGAACCCGGAACTTACCCGGAAGACTGCCGCGCATGCGGTGGAACCGGACAAATCAGCCGAACCCAGGGTTTTTTCAGCATCAGAACCACCTGTCCCCATTGTCGCGGCGAGGGCCGAAGCATATCCCGCCCATGTCCTGACTGCCGTGGAATAGGACAAGTTGAGCGTAGAAAGAAGGTCTCCGCTAAGATCCCCGCCGGTGTGGATACCGGCTCAAGGTTACGACTTGCCGGTGAAGGGGAAAGCGGTATGCGGGGTGGGCCACCCGGAGACCTGTATGTCTTTGTCAATGTAAAGCCCCATGACTTTTTCGAGCGCAACAACAATGACATCATCTGCCAGGTTCCTATCTCCTTTGTCCAGGCAGCGCTTGGCGCCGATATCGATGTGCCCACCCTGACAGGAGAAAAGAAGCTCCTCATCCCCAGGGGGACCCAGCCAGGCGAGGTGTTTCGGTTCAAAGGCGAAGGAATCCCCTCTCTGAGGGGCTATGGAAGGGGGGATCAGATCATACAGGTGCTGGTAAAGACGCCTACGGGTCTCTCCAAGAAACAGGAAACCCTGCTGAAAGAGTTCGCCAGATTAGAGTCTGCCAAGATATCCACCAAGATCAAGAAGATGTTCAAATCCTAATCGAGTTAAAACTCGATTAGGCGTTATCCGTTATTTGTTATTTGTTATTGGTTCTCAAGGAAAACGGCACGAGAATGATATCTCGTTTTTAATAAGGCTTAGAATTTTATATGCTATTTTTTCAATTAACGAATAACGTATAACAAATAACTTTCAATTGAGCGTTATCCCTCAATTGAGGTCAGACATTGAAATAAAAGTTAATAATGTCTCCGTCTTGAACTATGTAGGTCTTTCCCTCAAGGCGAACCTTGCCCTCTTTTTTGGCTTGCTGGTATGTGCCTGCGGCCATCAGATCGTCATAGGCGAGCACCTCGGCGCGGATAAAGCCCTTTTTCATGTCCGAGTGAATCACCTCAGCCGCATCCAGGGCTGTCGTCTCTCTGGGGATCAACCAACAACGCACTTCATCGTGGACCACCGTGAAAAATGCAATCAGCCCGAGCACGCTGCACGAATGCTGAATCACCCTGTCCATGGCCGAGCTCTTGATGTGGTAAGCGGTCAAAAACTCTGCGGCCTCTTCAGGAGATAACTCCGCAAGCTCCATCTCCAGCTTGCCCCGGACCACGAGTGGATTGTAAAGTTCGGGTGGTTCCTCCCATGGCGGAGGGCTTTCGTCTTCATCGTCGTTATTGAAAAGGACAAGGACCGGTTTGGCTGAAAGAAGCGTATACCCCTTCAGCAGGTGAGCAGTAGCCAGTTCAGGATCATCCCGCAAAGGCCTCTGGGCTTCAAGCAGCCGGAGGCAGGCTTCAAGCAGCCGGTGCTCCTCAGCACTTATCTTCTTGCCGCGCTTTTTATCAAGGTCGAGACGTTCGATCCGCTTTTCAACCACTACAAAATCGGCAAAGATCATGTCAGTTTCAAGCTTGATGAAATCGTCTCGCGGGTGTGGCGCCTCTCCGCCTCGTCGATGAAAATTTCTCACCACGTGGATCAGGGCATCACACGGGCGGACTTCATTCCAAAAGCTCTCATCACCCTGCCCATGCAGGCTGTAAGCCTCTGTCCCGTATGGAAGCAGGTATTCGACACGAGCATAGACGGTCTTCGCGGGCTTGAAGAGCCTGTTCAAGGCATCGACCCTCTGGTCCGGCACCCGGAGAGTAGCGATGCGATGCCCTTTGTGGGCGCCCTCTTCAGGCTTGCTCCGGGTCAAGGCCTGGAAGATGGTCGACTTGCCTGATCCCGGAAGACCTATGATCCCAAGTCTCATCTCTTTCGCCTATCTCTCCTAATTGGACGTCTCGGAAATTCTACAACCGGTTGTAATCATTTATCTTTCGGTGGCAGTTTTCTGTGCCATTGATCTGGAATGATGGAATAATGGAACAATGGAATGTTGGGGACAAAAGGCCGACACGAAGTGAAGCCACGCGCTAAAAGAATCATTTCTAATTTGTCTTAAATCCTCCCCGCCTGCCAGCGCCACGCTCACCGAACAACTGGAATGCTAGCACGCATGGCAATGGCGGGCAGGTTAACCCAATGTTCCACCGTTCCACCATTCCATTATTCCAATTGGGGCGGAGCCCCTAAGTTCCACCTTACCTTTCCCTCAAGGAGGGGGCCTCAACAGGCTGTTGCCAAAATCCCTTTTCACTTGATCTAAGACAATAATCTGTCTAATTTTTTCTGAACGTAGGCTCTGATTCTAGCGTCGGGAATACGCCCTATCCATTCTCTTGCCTTCTCAAAACTAAACGAGTCTGTAAACTCTAGCTCGGGGAAATGCGTGAAGTGCTTTTTCTTGCGGGCTGATAGATACAGGCTATCCACCAGAGCCTTCTCCGGCTCCGCTATCAGAAAATTCCCTCCTCCTGTATACCAGTCAAATCCATTAAATAGTGACGGAGCTATCTGATGCACAGAAAATGTGCCCATCTTTGTCCGAATTGTCCTTGTATGGGATGTAGAAGCCAGGGTTATGACCTGGGGGATTTGTTCAATAATGCCATGCAAGTGTAGCGCACTTATGAAAGAGACATATGCACGGTGGCGAGGAAATAGAAATGGAATTGCTGCATATGGACTCAGGCGTTCGTTCTCCACTTCTGCCCAGATACCTCTGGTTACCTTGAAGATTAATCCCTTTTCCTGCAATGAATTGAGTGCCTGGGTAGTAGTGGATAATGAACTTCCGGTAAGGGCAGCTAACTCACGAGTGGTGAATACAGGGCGTCGTAATTGCTTAATAGCTAATAGAATAGTCTGCTTAGGCATATCGGCACCGCAACTCGTCAATAAAACCGGCAGTTCTTAACCTGACCTCGTCCCAGACAGAGGCTGTCTTGTATACAGCCTGGTCTTCGGTGGACAGGTATGAAATTACCGTGTCCCGGAATTGTTCAAAGGTAACCTCAAATACATGTTCGTATGCCGTCGTTAATTTGTCTTTCCCTATCATTTCAAGTTTTATTGCTTCAATATCCTTGCATTGAGAACTCAAAATATACAAATCAAAGAGATCTCTCGCCTGAATTACTGACCGGCAAGCAAGCGCGTCCACCTTCTGCACCACGGTAGACTGAATATCGTAATGTGGCACCAGTAATGGTGGTAATCTGTATGCCCGCAATATAGTCTCCGATACAGGTTGAACCACCGCTTCTCTCTTCATACCCCTGCGTGAAAATTCGAGCTTGCTAACCAGGTCTTCTCCGGCTGAGGTTATCAGGTGTACCTTAAACCTTTGTGTGGTCTCAGTCTGTTTTGCCCTGGTAATATCAGGCGGTGCGATCATTTCAATGCCGTATGGTTTGAGATTGACCTTAAAAGACTGCGCACTAAGTATTCCCATGACCAGGTCGCGCAGGACTCTCACCTCCACCCCCCAGATGTCCAGGTCAATATCTTCCGAATAGCGAAAGCTGTTGAAGAAAAAACGAAGGTTCCCTCCCCCCTTAAGGGCATAATATTTCGCCTCAACTTTCCGGCCCAACCATCTTAAGAGTTCCAGATGGAATACCTCACACAATTGCAACGGGTTATACATAATTATGTATTATAGTTTAGTTATATCTAAATTGCAATACATAAACACACACATTTCTATATCCATCTCTTCAGCGCCAAAATCAACAAACTAACACCACAAATCGTAAAACATGGGATGACGAAGTCCTCACAAATGGGTAAGATCCACCTCTCTTTGAAGGTCGAGAGGGGTCTACACTCTTGACAACACTAAGAGGCATAGGGTCGGGACTATTGTCAAGAGTGTAGCCCTCAGCCCTATGTCCAGTGTTGCAGTACCATCATTGTCAACATCAAATAGCCTTTCTTCACCGTCAAAGTCCGTAGCCGGAAGCCCTGGTGCATCGTTTGTACCCGCGTCTATACAAGGTGAGCTTGCCTTCAGGTGGAAATCGCCATTTTCTGGGTCAACAAACAAGGGATCCTCGCGAATGTTCCCATTGCTACCAGCATACCCATCCTGATTGACGTTGCAGAAGATGACCGTGGGGTAGGAAGACACGCCCTTATAAATCTCTTGCACACTTTGGGCAGGATTTCCCCATAGAATGCAGTTGGCGATGGTGGCGGAGGAGTTGAAGATGTGCATCCCACCGCCCCGGCCATGTGGATAGCTAAACAAGGCCGTGCCCCCGGTGATGGTAAATCCATCTATAGTGGCATCTCCTGTGACATAAAAACAATGATAGACAGAATCCTGCCCATCTACCGTGGTTATGTTGTTTGCCCAGTCCCTCTGATCTTTTCCGCACTCAGTGATTCCAGCCAGGCGACTGCTGGTGGATATTGACGCAGAAGATCTATCATCACATCGGTGTCCAGAAGAATCATGCTCTGCCTCGACGATTCTGTGCCCGTTCTCGTAATTGACGGGCATAAGTCGCACTATCTGCGATATCCAGGCGGTCTTTCCAAAGTCCTATGAGGGTGGAACGGCGCAACCGGTCAGCGGTCACGTAGGCTGATCCAGGAGTGCCAGGAGGCTCGATCAGCAAGATCATTTCTACATGCTGCCCTTTCTTACACGGCAGCCCCTTCATACGGATCTCACCGTCCTTCTCAACAACTTTCTGAATACGAATCGCCTCCATGACTTCTCACCTCCATTTCTGTCATAACCGTGTCACAACACCCTTTTAGACTTGCATCTGCATCTAGAGGTCCTTGCCCCCATACGGCTCTTTTTACATCTTCGCTTTTGTCGCCTACCATCTACGGGATGACTTCCAGAACACAATATGTATACATGTTCTCCCACAATATTGCTAGCTGTTTCAGTTGGTTTGATGGCAGAAAGGCTATTTCCCAGATTAGATCTGTTACACCCCAACCAATTGATATCATAATATTTTGCTGCAAATGCTGCTTGTCTTGGGCTTAATGGAATACCATAATCCTCTCACAATGTGTTTGCAACAAAACTAGTTCGCATCTGGCTGCCTGCTGCTCTTACCCGCAATCTGCATCAGGGCAAAATTATCCGTCGCCACAACCGTGTCAAAGTCTGAATCCGGAATTCTTGTCGGCCTCTTTATGCTGAGGGGCAAGAAAGCTATGACCGGACGCTGATCTCTTCTAGCTCATAGTTGTCATTCGACTGCTCGGACTAACTTTCGACGTTAGACTCCATTTCGTCTGTACGACGTATCAGGAGGCTCATTCCGCGGGTGTTCGTGCGGAGGCTTTGAGTTTCGATTTTGACGGGGCCCTGAGACCTGAAAATGAAGGTTTACAATTGCTGCAACATGTGATAAACAATATGCTTCACATCACTACCGCATCACCTGTCGGGGAAATAAGAGAGAGTAGGCGAGAAAACATCTTTTTTTCTGACGAAGATCGGAAAAAATTCCTTGTGGAACTTACCGCGTTAATTGACAGGATCAAATCGCACCCGGACTACGCCAAGGTCGGCATGATCCTGTGCCACAACGGGGTGGTGAGAGGGACTTCCCGGGACGGACAACGTGTTTCAGGCCTAACCCTTACAGTGGATCGCGAGGCCTTGGACGCCATCCTTGCTGAACAAAGACAGAGACCAGGCATTGTAGATATACTGGTGGAGCTTCAGGAAGGGTCGCTTAAAGTCGGCGATGACGTCATGTTTATCGTGGTGGCCGGTGACTTGCGAGACCATGTTATTCCGGTGCTGGAGGACACCCTGAACGCGATCAAAAAACGAGTGACCCACAAGACGGAACACTTTGTATAAAATCGCGCAGCGATTTTATAACTCGAAAGGGAGCTTATGCCAACATTCACACATCTTGATGAGGAAGGGCGGGTCCGCATGGTCGACGTATCTGAAAAGGCTGCCACGGCCCGGGAGGCAGTGGCCCAGGGTATCATTACCATGCAGCCAGAGACCTTTGACCTGATCAGGGAGCAAAAGGTAAAAAAGGGAAATGTCCTCGAGACCGCACGCATTGCAGGCATTATGGCTGCGAAAAGAACCGCAGAACTCATTCCCATGTGTCATCCCCTCTCCATCACTCACGTGCGGGTCGATTTTTTCCCGCATACCGACACCAGCAGTATGCGGATAGAGGCAGTTGTGCGGGTGGTCGGGCAAACCGGTGTGGAAATGGAAGCCCTGACAGCGGTGTCGATCGCTGCCTTGACCATCTACGACATGTGCAAGTCATACGACCGCGCCATGACCATCTCTGATGTCTACCTGCTCGAAAAATCAGGCGGAAAAAGCGGCACCTTTGTCAGAGCCTAACTTGGGAAACTCGTGCTTTTTCCGGGCAGAAAATTTTTTGCCATAATGAATAAATCCGAAACACGAATATCGAAACCTGCCCGCCATTGCCATGTACCTGCCCGCCATTGCCAGAAATGTCGGCACATAAGCTCAATGCTGTCTCAGGCGTTGGCAGGCGGGTGCTGGCATTGAGGCTATATGCTGGGCC
>JAUWXF010000002.1 GCA_030616475.1 Desulfobacterales bacterium | reverse complement strand
CTAAAACCGCAAAATGCTGTAAATTCGGCTAGATAGCAAAAAGAAATTCGGGTCAACTGATATCTGACCTAAGCCCATGAAAACATTGATACAACGGACTACTAACAACGGGCCAGTGACATTACCAGAAATTGGGAATGCACCTTTAAGAAAATGTTTTGGGGTAGTTATTTGCTTTTGTGAAGGCCTACAGAACCTGCTTGAAATATTCGATCGTTCTTTCCAGCCCTTCGCGCAATGGAACCGCAGGCTCCCACTTGAGTTTCTCTTTGGCAAGGGTAATATCCGGGCACCGTTGAACGGGATCATCCTCCGGCAGCGGCCTGTAGACGATCTCCGACTTCGATTGGGTTATCTGAAGTACAAGCTCGGCAAGCTCTCCAATGGAGAATTCCCCGGGATTGCCAAGGTTAACAGGGCCGGTAAAGTTGTCGCAGTTCATCATTGTCACCAACCCTTCAACCATGTCTGAAACATAGCAAAATGAGCGGGTCTGACTGCCGTCTCCATAGATCGTAATAGGATCATTTCTCAAGGCCTGGACAATGAAATTACTCACCACCCTGCCGTCTGAAACGGCCATCCTGGGGCCATACGTGTTGAAAATACGCACTATCTTTACATCAACCTGGTTCTGCCGATGATAATCCATCATCAGAGTCTCAGCTACCCGCTTGCCCTCGTCATAACAACTCCGCATCCCGATCGGATTCACGTGACCCCAGTACGTCTCATTCTGGGGGTGTTGCTGAGGATTACCATATACCTCTGATGTGGAGGCCTGAAGGATCCTTGCCTTTACCCGCTTGGCCAGACCTAGCATGTTGATGGTCCCCATGACATTTGTCTTAACAGTCTTGACAGGATTGTACTGATAGTGAACCGGAGATGCAGGACAGGCCAGGTTGTAAATCTGATCTACTTCCAAGAAGATTGGCTCAACAAGGTCATGACGAATGACTTCAAAGTTCTTCCGATCCGGCAAATCTCGGATATTTCTCTTTGAACCGGTGAAAAAATTGTCAAGGCAAAGCACCTCTGCACCTGCTTCTACCAATCTATCGCACAGATGACTACCAAGAAAACCCGCTCCTCCCGTCACCAGAACCCTTAGCTCTTTCATGGTATTTCCCCAACCTATGTTTGAATCCGCCTGCGGCGGACCCGGCTCTAGTTAGTTCGCTTCGCTCACAATTGGAATACTGGAATATTGGAACACTGGAATATTGGGTTAACCTGCCCGCCATTGCCAGAGATGCCAACATTTAAACTGCATGCCGTACGTGGCGATGGCAGGCGGGGAGGAATGAAAACAATTACAAAATGATTTTTTTCTGCTTCTCAACCCCAACATTCCATCATGAGCGCTATGCTTCACTTCGTGTCCACTATTCCCTGGCCCAGACCGGGATTATAGGCTCAGTAGATTAACTTAAGCACATCGCGCCAGGGCGGGCCATCATTCCATATTGATGGCCCAGAAAATCGTCACTGAAAGATGAATGATTACAACCGGTTGTAGAATTTCCGAGACGTTTGATTGCCAGCCTTTGTAAAAAAGGGGCTGATCCCGCCTGGGGCGGGACTAACCCCTTGATTTTGTTATGGTAGCGGGGCATGGATTCGAACCACGGACCTTCGGGTTATGAGACGAATCCATAAGCCCCGTAATTTCAATGGGTTATGTAAATTCAACACCTTATCTTCAGACATCTGGCCAAGAATAAGCCGAATCGTACTCGATTGCAAGGGAGAAATGCACCCTGGGCGCACCCTGTGAGTCCGAAATTTATGGCCCTATAAAAAAAAGCTTGACAAAGAATTGTCAACTTGATATAGGGTTAGAAATTTGATTGGGGGTATAAAACATATGCTAAATCCATTTAAGGATTTACCAGAAAGAACGTTCGAGGCATTTAATCGAATCCGCGCCTTGGAAAAAGATTTTGTCGAACACGAAGCGAACTTATTGACTCACGCCGAATTTACGGGCTTCGATTTGGGGGCTAATCCCAAAACCCGCATAAATTATTTCGTGAGCCTGGGAATACTTCGGCAGCCAAAGCCCATCTTCTTCGGTAAAGGGCGTGGCGGGACACGTCTTGTTCAAAAAGATGCTTTCGAAATTTTTGAATTTGTCCATGATCAAAGCGTGGATGGTTTCAACTTCAACGAAATCGCGGGCATTATCCGTGAAAGACGGGAGGATCTCCTAAAGAAAGCTTGTCGTGAAGCTGACATTGACGTGGATATTCTGGAAAAAGTAAAGTTCTGGGAGGAAATACTAAAGGATCTAAATAGTAGCCGGTGGTTTAATTATAACCTTATTCTTGCTCAGGTACTGAGCTTGAAAATGAGTGTTGTTATTAAAGACCTACTGCATCGTGTTAGGTTGGAAATTGACGTTCTTATGTCCTTTGGCCCGGAGATAGGACCCGAGAAGGCAGCCGATATGATTAAAGCTCGAAGGAAGCGCGAGGCTGACTTGCTTGAAATTCTGAAAAAAGATACCAGCAGAGCTGAAAAAGTTCTGGAAAACATTAGCCAGGTGGAATAGAAAAAAATTTGGTCACATCTTCTAGCCCTATAAAAGAGGGATAGCATGACAAAACGACTTACAAGGTTAAGGCTTGAAATCCTCAAAGCAGGGCTGACACAACGTGAAGTAGGCAGGCGGTCTGGCATAGACGAGACCCTAATTAGTCGTATCTGCAATGGAAGGTACGTGCCAGATTCAGTGGAAAGAATCAAAATTGCAGATGCGATGCAAAAAAACGTAGCTCAATTATTTGAAAATACCAACTTATAGAGGAGACTTAAATGTCTTGATTTAATACAAAAAAAGCGCCCGTTCGCTGGCACGATAAGGCGCTTCAAGGGGGATAGAAACCATGTGTGCAGAACCATTACATCCCGACACATCTAAAGTCAACGAAAAAAAATCCAAGAAAACACGCTCTCTCTTGGCCGAAGCGCAGGCTAAGCTCATTCTTACTTTGATCGAAAATCAAGGTTTTCTCAACCTCTCCGGATCTCAATACAGGTTCTTGAGATATAGATATGGCATGGGAAAACTAGATGTCGATCGAGGTTTAAATCGTCTGCTTGAAATCGGCAAAATTTCAGTGACGACTAACAGCGGCGGCTTAATATTGGAACCGGTATGCAACTAAAACAAGATCAAATCAGCCAACACTTAAACGCCTTGTATAAATACAAGCCAGACGAGCTTTTCTTTCAAATCATCACTATCGATAAGAAGAAGAAGTTGTATGGTGCATGGTTTCAAGAAATTGATTCGGCCATTGAATATATCGCAAAGCTGCCTACAAACCTCAATGTCTACTCGTCATATTACCTCAGCCAAAAAGACCATGGCCCGGATAACCGATGCACCCTGGACGATGAACGTCCCGTAGCTGGAATTGTAGGCCTATGGGATGACATTGATTACGGAACCGTGGGCCACTCCTCAAAAAAGGCTTATCCACCCACACAGTCTGACGCAGTTCGTCTCATAATGGGTAACGGCCTCGATCCAACTTTACTTGTTGATTCAGGCCACGGTATCTATCCCTTGCTGCTCTTCAAAGAATTTTGGACCTTTAGCTCAGGTAAAGAACGAAGCGAAGCCAGTGCCCTTATTAGACGGTATCAGCAATATAATAAGGATAGGGCACAAGAAAAAGGATGGGAACTTGACAGTACATCCGACCTTACTCGCATCTTGCGCGTGGCCGGAACTGTCAACGTCAAAGATGCTCCTGTCCTTGCCAAAATCCTGAGCTTTAACGACAGAAGGTATGATCCGTCAGATAGCATCTTTGACATCCTGCCTCCAGATCCGGGTGAAGGCTCCAATATCGGCAATGCTGATATAAAAACGCTTGCAAACAGTCTCACCCTCCGAAGTGATGCGGAGCCACCCACAAACAAGCTTGAGGCCTTAAAATTTAACAACGACCTCTTTAGGCTGTCATGGGAACAAAACAGGCCGGACCTCAAAGATCAAACCCCCAGCGGATACGATCAATCCCTTGCCAATTTTGCAGCTAAAGCGAAATGGACTGATCAGGAAATTGTAAATCTTTTGATTTTGTGGCGGCGTGAGCACGGTCATGAACTGCATTTAAAGAACAGGCAGAAATACGCAAGGACCATCTTAAAAGCAAAGGAACAAGCCTCTATTCACGAAACGGATCAAAGCCATCCCCAGACAGAAAAGCAACCAAAACCACTCAGTAAAGCCATTCTTGAAAGTTCAGACTTCTTGAAACTTCAAATCCCGGAAAGACAAGCTCTACTGGTACCATGGCTCAAAACCGAATCAATCACCCTCATTTCCGGCTGGAGAGGTGTCGGCAAATCATGGTTTGCCATGTCAATTGTCAATGCAGTGACCAGTGGAGAAAACTTTGGGCCATGGAAGGTTGAAATGATCTGCCCTGCCCTTTTTCTTGATGCGGAAATGGCCGCATCTGACGTCCAGGAGCGATTCAGAGCACTAATGCCGGAAAGATCGCGCAAAGCGCCCTTGTACATTTATTCGGACTGTTACGCAAATACTCTGGGGCTTAAACGAGCCAGTTTGTTGAGTAAGGCATGGCGAAACGAGATGAAAGACTTACTGCTCAAATTGAGTGTAAAACTCTGGATTGCAGATAATATTGCATCTCTGAGTCCAGGCATCGATGAAAACCTGAAAAAGGACTGGGACTCCACAAACCAATGGCTTCTCGATCTTCGCTTTAACGGAATTAGTACTATTCTCGTACATCATGTTGGTAAAGAAGGGCAGCAACGAGGCACGTCAGGCCGAGAGGATTCTATAGATCTTTCCATTAATTTAATCCGGCCGGCAAACTACGTCGTGGAAGATGGCGCCCGGTTCGTCGTTAAATTTTTGAAAGCCAGGATCCCACACGAGGACCTGAGCGCCATAGCGGATACTGAGTTTCACTGGAGACCCGGCGCTAATGATTGCATGGTTTGGACCTGGAGAAACATCAAGAGGCATAACAGAGTCGAGGTGCTGAAACTTCTCGATGAAGGCATCAGCCAGAAAGACATAGCTGAAGCACTCGGTGTGGACAAAGGCTACGTCAGCCGACTCGTGAAACAAGCCAAAAAAGATGTACTGATTTCAGATAAAGGCAAGCTCACCCAAACGGGGTTTATGTATGTTAATGACCCTTCAAATTGACCGAATTTTTTAGTCAACTTTTTAGGGTAAAAATTGGCCGTTTCAGTTGACTAAATTTAGTCAACTTTTAGTCAACTTTAGTCAACTCGAAATTGAGATATATATGAAATTCAGGATGTTATCACAAGGGGTAAGTCAACTTTTAGTCAACTTGGAAAACCAGTTGACCAGTTGACCCCCCTAAGGGGGGGTTTAGTCAACTACTGATGTCAACTGCGGAGCAGTCAACCACCCCCTTGTGGGTATTTTTATGAATGATATTACTGAGTTACAGTATTGGTGACAGGTTTGGTGACAATTTGTACCAGTATATGACATGGACCTCATTGCATGGGCTCAACATGGGGACCCCTGAGAAAAAAAAGGATTGAGTGCGATGGCTGATGTAACAGAGGTATTGAGAGCCGTAGGCGATATGATTGTCAAAGACAGCAACCGAATGGCCGCGAAGAAAGATATTACTCCCGATCAGAAAAAGAGTTTAGGAACTCTTTTGAACGCATTTCGTAAATTATTATGGCAGGTTACGCAGCGTCCAGGTGAGTCGAAACCCAATTTGTCCGATTTGACGCCAGATCAGCTTAGAGAATATCAAGAGCTTGAAGGCGACCCGGACTTCGCCGATAGCCTTACGAAATAAGTAAAGAGCAATGATCATCCCTCAAGGCATAGCGCACATTAAGATCACCTTTATGGATCAGTACTTTGATCTCAAGGGGTTGAGTTTGTACTCAAGCTTGGGGGTGAGTACCTTAAGGGACTATATCAACCGGGGAGAGCTGCCATGCTTTGAATTGAGGGGTAAGCTCCTGGTCAAGAAGACCGAGTTTGACACATTCATGGAAGGCCGGAGATCCAAGAAGAGAGAGAACATCAAGAGGCTTGCTGATGACGCAGTTAAAAGCTTAACCGGATAAGTACTCCGAAGGTCATAGGCCTAAATATATTGATGTGATTAGGAAAACGTAAAGCTTGATGGTTTTGGGTGCGGTAAGGGTGCAACAACTTTGTCAAACGGTAGTGGCAGGCCACAGAATATGCAGGCGCGAACCAACAATGTTAGGTCCCGGGAAGTGGACCTCTTATGGCCGGGCGCCTACCAGCTCAGGGTGCATCCGGTCAGCCACCTGGAGCAAGGACGCTCTCTAGTAGGGTGTCCTTGCTCTACACTGTACAGGCAGGGGGACTCCCCAAAATTGGGGAGTCTACTAACATGCTGATATGGTTAAAGATAGGGGTACCCCTCCAAACGCTTGCGAAGCCCCGCCCGTCTGTGTGTGTGCGGGGCAGTGGCCATATTTTTCTGTGATATCAGTTAGTTAGGTCCTACACTCAAAATTGAGTATAACCAGAAAAAGGAATTTTAACCCATGTCCGAAATAGCTTTTTTACTTAGGCTCGGGACTTTTACAGATAAGGAATTCCGGGTCACCCCTGTCGCTGTCACCGGTACAACCGAGTCCGGCGAGCAAGGCGATCTTCGTATTTTTGAGGGGGCATAAGGAGGTTTTTCAAGATGGAAGTACCCGAGGATGTAAAATCTTACATAGATCAAATTGATGCACAATTTCTTGAATCAAGAAGAAAGCGTCTTTCACGTTTCAGTGACGAGTGGGACCACTGGTCAAAAAAAATAATTGCTGAGATTCGCGGCAAGATCGATTCGCACGGACCGCATGAGACCTTTTATCGTTACATAATCGCGTACTGGATGAACATTTCATATCGGTTAGAGCTGCATCATAAGTATCGACTTTTTAAGAAACAGGGTCTCAAGAAGCGCGTTCAAGCGGAGGGAATGAGGTTAAAAGAAGCTATCCTATCCGGTAATGTTTCAGATAGTGCCTGGACCGATGATAAGATGCGCAAATTTTTGATTGATCAAATGCTTCCTGACGAAATGATGATTTTTGAGCCTGGGACATTATTGACTGAAGCTTCTGTTATAATAAAACGCTAAACTATATGAAAAAGTTTGAAAAAATGAGAAGCAATGAAGATGTTTTGATTAATCACGAGCAAATTTTGAAGGAGAAGTCAATTCCTTCTTTCATTGCACAAGTCAAAAAGAATCCGGACAAATCTTTCTCGTTGCGAATCATTGCAAGGCATGGTAAGATAACTGGCATAAAGCTTGAGGTGGATGAAGCCTTTCCTCCCGGAGATTAATGATGATCTATTAAAATGGTTTATTAGTACTGACATATAATACTGTCTGAGCACCCCCACACGGCCCTCAGAAGTTGAAATAACTAACTTCTTTGGGCCGTTTTTTTTGGCCCGGAAAAGTGGGGTTCTCATGGCTGAAAGTAAAAAACTAAGCCTTGGCGTCGAATTCTACGCCATAGCAGACAAGGCCATAAGAAGCATTGATCAGCTTGAGACAAGATTGAAAAAGCTGAACAGTGGTTTTGTTGTGTCTGAGAAGGCCGCAAAAGGCTCTGCCAAAGCTGTTGATACCCAGCGCAAATCGACAAAGAAAGCCGCTGACGAGATGGGCATCTACGGCCGGCAGATTGGTAAAGTCACCGGGGGTATTCAACGCCTGACCGCGGCCATGAAGGTTACGGCGGCTTATGGTCTTGCTGCGACAGCCATTTTTGGGGTGATCAATGCGTTCAGGGAAGGCATTGGCGCCATCTTCGACTTTGATCAGGCCTTAAAGAATCTTCAGGCCATTACAGGTGCCACAGATGCCGAGATAGCTGTCCTTGGTGACAGGATCAGGCATGTTGCGGCTACGACGAAGTACTCGGCCCGGGAGGTCTCTGATGCTGCGATTCTTTTAGGCCAAGCGGGATTTGACGCCGCCGAGTCCCTGGATGCGATTCAGGCGGTTGCCATGTTGGCTACAGGGACCCTGACCGATATGGCAACGACCGCGGACCTTTTAACCACTGCCATTAGAGCGTTTGGCCTTAAGACTTCCGAGTCTGCCAGGGTTGCGGACATATTCGCAAGCGCGGTTAATAAATCCAAGCTCACGATCGATAAACTCAGAACCGCGTTCAATTATTTAGGGCCGGTTGCGAGTAACGCAGGCCTTGCCCTTGAGGAAACTGCCGCTGCTACCATGGTGTTGGCAAACGCCGGGCTTCGTGGGAGCACAATCGGCACGGGTTTTCGGCAAGTCATTGCTCGTCTTATATCTCCTTCCGAAAAACTTCGCCTTGCTTTTAGGGCTGCTGGGGCAGACCTTGAAAAGCTCAATCCGCTCGCAAATGATTTTTCTGTTGTTCTTGATGAGTTATCAAAAGTTATAACGCATAGCGGTCTTGCTATCCGTTTGTTTGGAATGAGAGCTTCTTCCGCTGCGGTTGCTCTCGCTAGAGGCAGTGACGCGTACAAAGAAATGCTCGATTACACTTATCGAGTCGGCGTCGCAACCGAAATGGCTGAAAAGCAGATGGAGGGTCTTGTCGTAATGGCCAAGAATTTAAGAGACAAACTCCACGAATTGGCCATTGCTTTAGGTGAGGGCGGTATCGCCAGCGCCTTCAGGCTTGCATTGACTGCTTTGAGGCCTTTTGTTGCTTTGATGTCTAAAGCTGCTAGCACCACATTTGGTAAATTCATCGTAGCGGTTACAAGTTTGACGGTAGTTGTGACGGCTCTGGGATTGGCATTTCGGTATCTGGCAATTCAACTCTCAGCTATAGCATTCGGGTACACAGTAGCCGCGGTAAAAATGATGGCTGCCGCGAAAGGTGCAAGTCTTTTGTTGGTTTCATATACTGCTTTAGGGGTTGCTGTTAAAAAATTGTGGTTATTATTATTGGCGCATCCGTTTGTAGCGGTTACCGCTGTGATTGCTGGTGCAGTTGTATTGTTTAATACTTGGCGGGATTCCGTTAAACAACAAACCATGGAGCTTCATAAACAGTCGATTGAGATTATGAAATCGATGAAATCGTTGCGAGGTTATCGGGAGCAACTTGAAAATGTAAAAGAGGGATCAAGAGAGCATAGAACTATTATAGAGCGTTTAATTCAGCAATATCCTCAACTGAGATCGGAAGTGGATATACTTACTACGTCACTTCGGGATCAGATTGATGCTGTTGAAGAGTTGATTCAAGTAGAACTTGAAAGATACCTTCAGAATCAGGCGCGGATACTTGCAGGAATGAGTAAAGAGCTTGATGGTGTAACTGACAAGTTGGACCGGTGGGGGCAAAGCATAAAGGAAAAGAAGTACGATATTTTTTATACTGCGAAATATGTTGAGGAATTGAAGGATAGGCAAGCAGAATTAAAGGAGGAGCTCAAGGATCAGGTTCCTCTCTGGGCTGGTATCATAAGACAAATGGAGGGTCTCAGAGGAATTGATTTTTCGTCATCTCTTTCTCAAATAAAAGACTTTTTCAGCGAGTTCGTTACTGGATTGGATCCTGCGACTATAGATAAAATGTCTCAAATGCTCGTGGTGTATTTTGAGGATGCGGCTAAAACTGCAAAGGATTTGCTTGAAAGTCGCCTCACTAATTTAGAAATGCTCTTGGACAAGGAATGGCATGCGTGGGGTACGTATTACCAGACGCTGGGCAGGCTTGATCAAGATCGTTTACTGGATGTATTTGATAGAACAGAAAAGGAAATAACGAAAAAGAGAGAATCTTTAAAAATAAGATACGCGATGGAGCTGGAGGATGCTAAAACCAGAGTCGCCACAGAAGAAAAGATTCAGGCAATTCTTGTTAATATTAGGGCAAAGGCTCTTAAAAAGTTCAGAGATAGTTTAGATAAGGAGAAAAGGACGTATCAGGACTTCTTCGACAAAATAGAACAATTTCATCATAAGGCTCTTGGCGAAAGGGAACAAGCAGAAATAGCGGCTGCTGGAATTAGTCATAATAAAAGATTGGCTAATTTTAAAAAGGCTTTTGAAGCAAAGAAGGATTATGATGATCAGGCTAAGAAATATGAAATAGAAAGTGAAAATTTACTACAAACCGAAATAGATGAGATTCGACAGAAATATCGAGACAAAAGACTTGATGATGAAATCGAATTACACGCTACGCTGTTAGGGCTTCAGCAAGTTGGTTTGGGGTTGCTTGCTCAAGCTGGAATAGCGTCAATCGAAGAGGCGAATCTTGCAAAGCTTCAACTTGAAGAAGCATTTGCAAGAGAGGTGTTGAAAAAGAAAACCGAAGTTTATGAGGAACTTAGAAAATCTACCAATGTAGCAAATGAGGAGTATTTAAAGGCAGTTGAAGATAAGATAAAAGCTGAAACGGATCTGTTAAAAGTAACGGGAAAGATAGCTAAAGCTCGGGAAAAGCAATGGGAAAAAGAACATCAAGTCGCAAATGCGCTTCGCAAGGAATGGGGACTAACTTGGGAAGAAATACGAGAAAACGGAGTAGACGCCTGGCTCGATATTGGCGATGCAATGGCAAGTGTTTCCAGCACCTTTGCTACTGCTATGACTGATTTTATAACTCGTGCGAAAACATGGGAAGAAACATACAAAGCTTTAGGTGAAGCGACTTTAAGGATAGCAATCGAAACACTGATAAAAATTGGTGTACAACAATTAATTTTAATGGCTACCTCAAAATCAATCATGGCTGCTACAATGACCGCTCAAATAGCGGCAAATTTAGCAGCACTTCCTAGTGCACTAGCTTTAGCTTCTGCTCAGGCAGCCGCATCATGGGGTGCGTCGGCAGCCGCTGGCGCTGCCATGTTTTTGAAGTCCATGGCTACTATGGGTTTATTTTCTGAGGGGCTGATAGCTGCTATTACAGCCAAAAGCACCGCCGCCGCCACTGCCGCCGCTAGTATGGCTGCTGGCGGTGAAATTCCCGGAATATCATCTAGCAAAAGAGCTGATGACGTAATTATCAGAGCTACCGCCGGTGAATACGTCCAACCTGTTGATACCGTAGAATACTACGGTAAATCAGTGATGGATGCGATCCGAGAACGTAGAATTCCGAAGGAACAATTAGAAGGATATGGTCTCGGAGGGTTTGTTAAGAGGCTTTGGAAGAGGGTTAAGAAGGTTGCTACGCCTTTCACTAGCTGGTGGTTAGACCCCGCTATCGAGTATATGGAAGATCTACTTACTCCCAAGCTTCCTGAGATGCCGGAGATTCCAGATTATGCAAACAAAGTAAATGACTTTCTTGATGCAATCACGGCTATCATAGATGGGTTAACGCTAGGCGCCACAGAACTTAAAAAACTTGGGATCGAGAAGTGGTACACAAAGCAGAAAGAGACAGCCGAAGAACTGGGACTCTCCCTGGATAAAGTCAACCGAGCATACGATCTACAGATAGAAGCCCTTGAAAAGAGCGTGGTGGAAGGCTGGCAAGATATTATTAACGATCTCACGTTAACAGAATATGAACTCAAAAAACTTGCTCTCGACAAGTGGTATGATGAGCAAGTTGCGGCAGCCGAAGTCCTCGGCCTGGCTCTGGATGATCTTAACTATGCCTACGAGCTTCAATTGCAGGCGTTAGAAGAACTGGAGACCGCTCTTGATAAATCTATAAAATCCATTGATGCGATGATAGAGAGTCTGACGGGAGGCGCCTTGGCCCCTGTCCAGAGTGCGGAATATTATGCAACCAAATACGCCAAGCTTTTAGCGACTGCCATGGAGGGGGAAGTTGATGAATTGTTGGCATTTATCCCAGAGTACCTTGATTTCATGAAAGGTTTTGGGATGGATTATGCGGCTCTTGTGGCGTCAATAGTAGCACAATTAAAGAATTTAAAAATTACTTTACCCGGTCTTCAATATGGTGGGTTAACTTCAGGCCTGTCATTTGCCGGCGAGATGGGACCTGAGTGGGTAGTGCCGACCTATGAGCCGCAGCGGTCTAACTTTCTCGATGATATGGGGATGGACCCTGATAAAATTGGTGAGGCGATAGCGAGGCACCTTACAGAAAATGATAGCGATAAGGAAATTCACGTACACAATACAGTAAAAATCGAGGTTGACGGGCATGAAATCGGCTACGTTGTAGCTAATGAATGTCGCAGTAATGTTGATCTCATAGAGGCTGTAAGAAGAGTAGTAAAGTAAAGGAGGTGATTCTATAATGTCTAATGTTGTCGTGAAATTCAAAAAAGAATGCTTGATCTGTGGCCAGGAGGATATTGCAAAAGTGTGCAAGATTACCGTCAAGTCGGACAAGACACGCGTTTTTATTTATGCAGTTTGCAAAACACACGAAACCCCGAGTTCAAGTGATATTTTAGCTGCACTGAAAAATCATCCTGAGCGTTCGCAGGAGACAACTATCTCGGGCTTAAAGACGGATAGCCCGAATTTGTCAGAGGAGGGCTATGTAAGATTGTTAGTCTAATATTTTCCCTCTTCCTCGCAAGAGGGAGAGGCTTTGAAAGGGGAATTATCATGAACACAAAAATGAATATCCCGATTGATGCAATGGTTTTCAATGCAGGCAAAAACACGGTGAAGGTAAAAGCGGACACGTTGTCAATGGTTGCATACAGCGGCGGTCTGGTAAGAAATCACTATTATTGGGGAGATCTTATTATTGATCTTGCTGGTATGTCTTTTCCCAAAAACAGCTATCCGGTTCTTGAGGAACATCGGAAAGACCGAAAGGTAGGTGTTGTAAAGAGGAGTCAGATCCATCTTAACGGCGGCATAAAGATTGAAGATGCAAAACTTCTTGATACACTTGCGGCCGCGGAATTCAAGAAGCTATCAAAAGAATCGTTTCCTTGGCAGGCAAGTATCTTTGCAAGGCCTACCGATATTGAACGACTCGGCGAGGGCGCGAAGCCAATCAAGGTGAATGGCATAGAGGTTAAGCCTCCTGCTAGCATCTGGCGTCAGAGTATATTTTTCGAAGTTTCCGTGGTGGTATTTGGCTATGACCCAAACACCGAAAGCCGAGTTGTCCCCGGCTTTTCGAACGATAGTCATTTAACCTTGAGCTTGAACGTTGAGGGGGACCTTCAAGATTTTCAGGATGAGAAGCTTGTCATGGGAATATACAATTCTACCTGCCACGGGATCAACACTATGTTTGATAAAGACGAAAAGTTTTTGACTGACGAGGAACGTCAGCAAGACTTTGAGGATGAGAAGCTTGCCGAGAGCACTTTCCGGTCATCCAGTGGTGGTGTCCAAAATGAAGAAATAAGCGATGAAGACGAGGTATCGGCTCAAAGCATGTTCGACTTGTCTCGATAAAATTCCAAAATTGAAAGGGGGAACAATGCGCAAGGAAGAGGAGATACTAACTGACATTGAAGATCGTCAGAGCCGGATGAATTATTGTGATTCACAAGTCAAGGAAAAGGAAGCTGAACTGGCACAGCTCAAAGAGAGTAATGCCCAGCTCGTAGCAAAAGCTGTGGGTAAGCAACGGCTGCCGAGTTCTCTTAAAGTTCAAAGATCAGATTGTGTGCGCCTTGCTTCTGAGATCGATGAGCTAACACGCGCGAGGGAACTCCTGGGGGATGGGTTGGCAAACCTTAAACAAGAGCAAGAGCTGGTCGTAATTTACTATGACCACATCTCACAGTACAAAGAAACTGACGAGAACTTCCTGAAATCCGCTACTGAGATCAATGCCTTTATTGAGGACTTCGACGAAAAGATAATCCGGTTCAACGAGCTGGTGAACGACTTCACGAATAACCGGCTACCATCGCAATCTCTGGAGGTGATACTTCACAAACTCAGTGGTCGAGTATCCCTACCCGCGTTTTTCGACAAGGGGGAAGTTCGCGAACCGGATGCACAGGAAAATGACAATTGGCTAAACTCTGTTGTGAATAATCATAATGAAAGGGCACGAATCCCGAAAAAATTGACTGCTAATTCTCAAGAGCTCTGGGATCGATTGCGCGATTACTTGATTTGGGCTAACGGACGTCTTGATCACGTGAGAACAAAGTTTCAGGCGCCATCAAAAAAAGTATCTGCGGGACCTGTAATTGAGCGAAAGACTATCCCGGCGATTACACGCAAGCACGTGACTCCAAGTCCTTTCATCCAGGACCAGGACATTACTCTGAAGCGAGCCCGTGAGATTGCAGCAACGCAAGCCAAGGAACGTGAAGTCAAGGGACGCGCAAAGAAGCACCCCCCGGCACTTACAAGAAAAATTATACCAGAGAATCGCTCCGGGGTTGTGCATTAATACGGTTTCTCCAGTCCCGGTTTTTTCGTCTGCTTTCTACGGGACCTGGAGCATAGGGATGATCCGGTTTTTGGATTATCCTCTTCTGTGATCTCTGGGGAACTGATCTCGCCCTAGTGATCGCGCTCCTCTTGGAGGGAAAAGACTCTCCAAGTGGAATTGCAGGGGAGGTTCGGGGTGTTCCGTCCCCTGCGTTGTTCGCCTCCGTGCTCCAGGGGCTCTCTCCCAGTCGGGTCCCTGGGGCACAACACTACAAAGGAACCTATAGAGCTATTTCGGTATGCCTTGAAGTACTATCGAAACATCTACTGTTGGCAATATGACCGATGTTTGAACAGGGCGGCCAAGGCCGGGAAGAGTTTTTGTTGCAGGGGTTGTGAACGTGAGTATGAAAGAAACACTTTTGAGCTGGATATCCATGATCTTCAGGGGTGTTTGAATTTGATTCGGATAATCTTCAATAAGGATGGTCGGGCGCGCAGTAAGAAACAAAAAGACTACGGTGGTCTACCAGTCATGGAGCTTGGCAGTATTGAGACCATTATCCCAAGGATAGATTAAAAAGGCATATAAGACAATAGAATAGGCCAGAATGCGCAGAGGAGGCAACTATGATAAGTTTAGATCATATAGCAGGAACTTTTACAATAACTGATGGTCAGTTATTTTTGGAAATGAACGATAATGAAAGTAAGAAAGGTACATCAGACTATATGACCGTACCACTTACCTCTTGGGGGAAAACTAAGCTTATTGCACTTTTGTTCTTTACGAACCTTCATACGTTTAAACCACTATTACAAAGCGAAAAACAAAAAAGGACTTATATTCTGACAGGCATAATTCCGGCTACTTTAAGTTTAACCAGTCGTTTAGGACAGTCTGGAGAATTGTCTGAACAATAGGTTTGGAAAAATCCGTTATTGTTTTCAGGAAATTCTTTTTCTCTGCTTCGGGAAGAGATTCAGCATGAACTTTTAGAAGATTTAAGAAGCTTTTCACATCAGGACGGACGGTAATGGTTTTTTTAATAGCAGACAAACCACCATCAGCTTCAAGGAAATCTAAGCCCTCTGCGGTTATACGAGCATTAATCATTGCAAAGTCACCTGGGCCTTTGTCTCCAGTATATACTTCGCTACTTTTAACCAAGTCGTGTTCCAATAAATACTCCCAATTATATATAAAATTTGGATCCTTAGAAAAGGATTCTCTTTTGGGATACCTTATTTCTGAAGGAAATACTTCTGAAAGTCGAAGTAATATTTTTAATTGCAACTTCCTGTCGAGTTTAGTCTTTTGTGCCATGGCAACGTCCTTTTATTTTGTGGGGGAGATACCCTTTGTAGGGATCCAGGATGTTCAGTTTAACGTGTTGATATTATTTCTTTTTTTTTCGTACTTTTTCAGAAGCCACTTAATGGCTTCCTCCAGGAGGTCGTTGACAGGCCGGTCAAGATCAATAGCGAGCTTCTTGATCTCCTTGAGGGGCTTCTCATCTATCGTGGTTGTGAACTGTTTACGCTTCATGAGGAGCCCTATACCACAGCGGTGTAATTTTGCAAGAAAAACCGTATTCACAGATTTTTGTTGACTTTACCCTTTTACAAGTGTACACGGGTACACAGGCACTATCTCCAAACCACAGACGATGAAATTCAAATCAACAAATAAGGCTCAACACACCTCATGTGGCGACGCATGGGGCGGCCCGTCTGTGGCCGGGAGATGTGTTGGGCCTTCTCTTTTAGGCCGTAAGGGAGATAAGATGGATCAACGTGATCTTAGATACAACTGTCATGACTGTGGGGTTTTAGAGGGACAGCTTCACGAGTGGGAATGTCCTGAAGAGCCTTGTCCGTTTTGCGGACAACCCCGGGAAGTGGTCATTTGTGAGTGCAGGCGGAAGTATATAGACCCGGCAGTTATGCGAACCTTGGATAGTTTAATTCTGGAAGACGACGAGGGTTATGACGAGGTGTCAGGCAAGGTTAGTGAAATGTGGAAGGAGATTTGCGAGAAAAAGGGGCGGTTTCCCTTTGTCTGGTATCCTCGTGTCTGCGCTAGGTGCGGGGAGGTCTGGCCGTATACATTTTATGACCCGGAATGGAATCAATACATTGCTCCGGACCACAGGCGCGATATTTTGTGCTTTGATTGCTACCTGGTTATTAAGACATCCGCTGTTTATGAAAGGTGTCTGGGCCAGGACATGGATAAAGAGCAAGCAGAAGCAATGGCAGTTCAGAGGTTCAACGAGACCGTGAAGACCGATTCCGCTATAAACGACCACATAAAGGAGCGAAGAGCTGAATGGGAGAGCATTGCTGGTAGTCAAACAAAACCCACACTCCCCGATCACGGTCAGGGCACGTGACTACTTGATTCATCGTGCGACTTTTACCCTTAACTGTTTTGAGATCGTGGCATCCTGGGCCTATCCGGAAGCCGGTTTCACGGATTTTCGCAAAAGACCGGAGGTTTCGTGCAGGATATTGGTTCCGGGGTGCGTGCTTACCATCAGCTAATGTGAGATCGTGGCTTGTGGGGCCTCTCTGTGGCTTCAGGTATCGCTAAACGGTGATTTGCTCTTTGAAATTCGAATACCCGGATCACGGGCGGCGGGTGAAGCCCCGGCCGGAATTGTGGGCTAATTCACGGAAGAAAACTTTGATGCAACACCGTATATATTCCTGGATTATAGCCGAAAGATGGCAATTCCTATTGAAGGTAGCAGATACGCATCAGTCGCTTGCATGCTTATAAGGGACTATCTAAGTAGTTAGGGAAAATGTCTTCCCGTTGACCGTGAGTGACGGTATGGACGATATGGGAAAAAACCTGTCGGCCGCCCGTTTCAATTCGTCTGACACGCAGGCTTGTTTACAATCCTCATTGCCAGCCCCCACTACCATTACGCCGCGCCGGCGAACTTCATTTACTACAGGTACATAGTCCGCATCACCTGCCACAAGAATGGCAACAGAGAAAATATTAGTAAACGCGCCCACGAGCATATCTACAGCGATCAAAGTATCAACAGCTTTTTGCCGTTGGGGCCTTCCGCGGAGCCAGCCAAACCGAGTTGCGTATCTGGCAGGAGTTCAACGGCTTTCCAATAATCTTTTAAGTGGGCCTCGTCAAGGGTATCGGGCCTAGCGTCATAATATGTGACCCGGGTCAATACGATCTGTGGGGGTTCATGTGGCTGCCTCGCGCCCCACCACTGGATCTCTCTATCTGTAAGGACAAAGTTTGCCAGGATCCTGGGGTCAGCTAGGTCCTTATGCAGTTGTTTGGTCAACGATCGGAGATAAGCCCCGTCTATGAATGCATGTGCATGATAAGCCACTTCTTACAACTCCTGTGTAACAATTTCAATTCATGGAATCCCTTCAGTTAGAGTTGACGTACCATTATGAAACTTGAGCACACCTATCATAGAACCATGATCTTGGCAAGTGTCTCAAAAAAAGCGAGGGAAATCATTCAAGGTTATACCGTTACGGTATAACCCCAAGTATTTATTGACATTTTTTTGAAACTGTGCAAAAAAACTGTTGACATTTAAATCCAGGATGATATGAATCTAACCATCTCAAAATCACAATCCGGCACCCGGTCCGTGAATCCGGTATTTTTGTTTCTAAACGATTTCCCGTGGTGTCCGGTAAGGCAACGATCCGGGGGCTTGATTGTGAGCCTGAGAGCGCCACGGGATTTTTTGCGTTGAGGAGGTGATGGTGAATGAAGGTATCACAAGAGAGCACTTATGACGATGTTGTAAAGGCAACAGTAACTTTTTTGCGAAAGGAGGGACAAGGGATTTTGGTCAACGGCAATCTTATTCTCACCGCTGCGCATTGCATTGATTTTAGCTGTGAGGGTGAAATGGCGTTAGATCATCATTTTATTGAGGACATCAAGACTATCGAAGGCGAGTTGAAGGTTGCTCCACTATGTGTGGAGCCGGTCAGTGATATAGTGGTGCTCGGTTCACTGGATGGTCAGACCTTTTTTAAAGAATCAATGGATTTTGAGAAATTCTGCCAACATACGAAACCGATACCGTTATGCCAAAACGACTTTGCACTATTTCAGCAGTTCAAAGTCCATATCTACACTCATAAAGGAACGTGGGTGACGGGAAGTGCAATGCAATGCCAAGAAGATGCTCACGCACTCTGGATTGACTTTGACGAGCAAATCGAAGGTGGGACCTCTGGGGGACCGATTATTAATGATGTGGGTGAGCTGGTTGGTATCGTTTCGACTTCCAGTATCTCTGAAGGAGAGAGGAAATGTATGGGAGCTTCTCCACGGCCACACCTTGCGTTGCCCATTTGGGTGTGTCGTCAAATATTCGGGAAAGAGACTCGGCATTTAGTTCAACCGTTATCAATCTGACAACGGTTGGAGCTGGTGGCAAACAACGTGAAATGGAGGGTATGACTATGAACACACAGGAGGTGAATGATTTAATCCGGTCCGTGTTCAGGGCCATGTGGCCGGTCAACGGGCTAAAATTTCAGCCGGTTCCCACGGACAAGGCCGTGTCCCTCTATTTGGGAGGCATGACCCTGAAACAGACAGCAACCGAATTGAGTGTTGATCCTGATTCTTTGAAAAGAGTCCTGTCCAGGATCTCAACTAACGACTTACAGGAGGTATATGGAAAATGATAGAAGAATCAAAAAACAATGGCAATGGTAGCATTCCACAAGAGCTGGTAGACCTTATTGAAGGCCTGGAGCCCTTAAACGAGTGGAACGAGGCGTGTCCCCTGCTTGACCGGCTTGAGCTTCTTTGTTCGATGATAGACAGGGCCGTAGACGACGAGTGCTATGAGGTAGACATTGGCCAGATAATATCTATGTGCTACTGGCAGAAAGACATTATCAGCGAACTGAAACGGCTTTTTGACAATGAGGAAAGGCAGGTTTCAACCCTAAAGCGTACCCTGAAAGAAGCTATGCAGGACAATGGCCGTAAATGGCCACGGGGGATCCATGATCCGGATATGAAGAAGGTGAATGCCCTGGCAACACTGACGTCTCTTTTCGATAAACGAATTGGACGCGGCTATGTCGATGGTACGAGCCTCCGGGCGTGGGCCTTAACCCATGGCCCCGATTTGGCCTTTGATCTGGCAAAAGCATTGTTTCAACAAGAAGAAGCCTCTGAGGCAAAGCCGGTGAGCAAGGCTCCTAAGAACCATGAGGAGGGTACGCTATGACACAACCACAGGTAACTGACATCATTTTTTGCACTGCCCGGAAGCTTGCGGGCCTCTCGGAATTGTTTCTAGGGCCCCTTGAAGAAGAGCGCACCATTGAGAAGTTTTCGGCTTTCGGGTTCAACGGGATCGGTACCATGTTGGAGGGTTTAGCAGATGATCTATTTAAGATATGGGAGGAGGTAGGGTAGACTAACTAAAGACGAAGCACTACGACTTTAGCATATGAGAGTCGTAAGGCTTCGTGTTCAGTCAGTTATACCGAAACGGTACATAGCAGATGGGGCAAAATACCCCATTGGAGGCATATTGAAAACCTTGAGTGTTCTCAGGAATTTAATACCCTCAATTTTGAGGGTATTGAAAAAGGCTATCAAGATACCCGTGGCCGTTGAAAGGAAGTGAGACACTATGAAAATAGGATATACAGATATAGACAAGCAAGAAGTTTTTACTTCCTGCGCAATGTGTAGCAAAGACTTGGTGATTCCTATGAAAAACTTTGATCAGGAACAGCAAGAACAACTGATCAAAGGTGAATTAAATCCATTGGTTGTCTGTTTGGAATGTTCAGAGGCAGAGGAGGCAGAGGTGAAGTACATAAAGGATGACCTTTATCCTGGGGTTTTGTTTCTGGAAAGAGTACTGCGAAAATGGGGGATGTGGGGGCCTGACGAGAAAGAAATGAGAGAGTTGCTTCAGGAATTGAAAGAAGAAGGATTTGAAATAATCCGAACAAGAGCACACAAGATATAGTGGTTACTACCAGAGATCTCCACAAATTTGTGGAGATCTCCAGGGACCATCAACCCGCGTGGGGGATTTCAATTCCAAAAGTACGAAATTCGGACCTTTGACTATAATCAACAACAAAGTGGGTCAATTTCACCCACCCAAATACAAGAAAATCAGGAACTTGAAACCTAAACTAAACAAGGCGATAATCGAGAGCATCCACAATGACGTCATGCAGGCCATGGCTGCAAAGGGCAAGATCGTCTATGACATTGCGCCGGATGAACTGGACAGGCTTTTTGAAACCATCGCCTATAACATCAAGGAGAAGGTTACAGAGCACTTCAAGGGGATCCCTCCGGATGTACTCAAAGGCCACTTTGAGGCTATAGACGGTTCGATTGAGGATGCCAGGGAGCGGTTGAAGAGGGAGTTGGGGTTAAAAGGTTTGAACACACCACGAACTAGGCTGATCACCGAAAACCGGACCCTGTCGGCTGCCCGTGGGTAAACTACCAGGGAGAAAGTGAGGGGCTTTTATGAAAGTTAGCGAATTTGTACAAGAGACTCTGAGAGAGATTGTAAAAGGTGTGAAAGATTCCCATGGGCCAGTTCAGAAACTTGGGGGTGCCGTGAACCCTAAGGGCTGTCAGTATTTGTCGCCGAGCGCGGGAAGCGTTCAACATAAGAAAACTAGCCGGATTGGACAAGACGTTGAGTTTGACATCGAGGTTTCTGTTGCTGAGAGCAAAAGAGTGGAAGGAGGCGCCAAGATCCCTGTTCTGAGCGTTGAAGGCGAACGGGTTAGTGAAAATAGAGTTGTGAATCGGGTCAGGTTCAAAGTTCCGGTGATCTTTCCAAAAGGGGAATACAAAGAAAAAGAAGATTAAAGGAGGTATTTAACATGGCAATTTTAGCAGAGTGCCCTATTTGCAGGAAAAAACAGGCGACTAAGAACAAAATATGCCCTTGTGGTTTATAACCAAAAAAATATCAATTTAGGGCTTGACATCCTCTGTATCCTGTGATACATTAGTATCAAAACATAACAGGAAGGAGGTGTCAGACTAAAGTGACGGTAAACATTAGAGATTTCCCTGACAAGCTACACAGAGAAACCAAGATCCAGGCGGCTATCGAGGGGACCACGTTGAAGGGACTTATCATCAAGGCGTTGACTGAGTACCTGAAAAGGGCGAAGAAGAAAGGGGGTCGATCTTAAATGGGCGTTACTGTCAGACAAAAGGATAAAGGCAAGGGTAAGCCGTGGTGGGTGTTTGTGGCCCATAATGGCAGTAGGACATCAAAGCTTGTAGGCGACAAAGCGGCCGCGCAGGCCGTGGCAAGCGAGATCCGGACAAAGCTTCAACTCGGGGAGTTTGGCTTTGAGGAAGAAAAGCCGGCCCCCACGTTCAAGGAGTATGCAGACTCATGGATCAGGACCACGGTTCCTGCAACCTGCAAAGATTCAACCGTCAGGGATTATGAGGACCTTCTCCGGCTTCACGTGCTGCCGGTTTTTGATAGTCTCAAGCTGGCCGACATTACACGAGGCAAGATCAAGGATTTCTTGCTTGATAAGATCAACTACGGGTATGCCAAAAGTACTGTAAGCCACATGAAAGATACTATCTCAGGAGTGCTAAACAAAGCCCTGGATGACGAGGTGATCCCTGTAAACCCCGTCTACAGTCTCGGAAGGAACGTTCTTAAGGCGAAAAAACAAAAGAAGGCCATAGACCCTTTATCGAAAGAGGAGTTGAAGCTGTTACTCGATATCGTTCAGGCTCATTTCCCTGAGCATTACACTTTGTTCCTGCTGTTGGCCCGTACCGGCATGAGGATCGGGGAGGCACTGGCCTTGAGATGGGGTGACATCGATTTTACTGGCCGGTTCATAAGTGTTGAGCGGAGTCTTGTTAGAGGAAAGATCACCACACCTAAAAACGGTGAGGACAGGCCCGTTGACATGAGCCTACAGCTTGCAAAGAGATTGAAGGCTCACGAGCTTGAAAGCAAAAAGAAAGGTCTTGCCCTGGGCCTGGGGGACCTTCCTGAGTACATCTTTACGAACGACAATGGCAACCCTATCGACAAGGATAATTGGCGACGTAGGGTATTCAACAAAGCTCTGAAAAAGGCAGGGTTAAGAATCAGGATTCACGATCTTCGTCACACTTACGCGACCTTGAGGATCTCCAAAGGTGACAACATTCAGGACGTTTCAAATCAGCTTGGACACAGTTCAACAAAGCTGACCTTAGACGTGTATTCTCACTGGATGCCGGGCAAGAAAAAAGATGAAGTGGATGCCTTGGATGATCAAGACTTTCTGCACCCATCTGCACCCCCCCTGCACCCTGAGCAGTCTAACAACGAAAAACGGGTTAACCAAAATCGGTTAACCCATTGAAATCATTTGGTAGCGGGGCATGGATTCGAACCACGGACCTTCGGGTTATGAGCCCGACGAGCTGCCAGACTGCTCCACCCCGCAGCATAAAAATATTTTAAGTCCTCCCTCACATCCTGTCAACAATTATTTGGAAAACCGTATCAATCGTTCTATGAGCCTGTAACCATCAGAGACAAACACGGCTCTGGCCTCAGCGTTTTCCTCGCTGAAACCACCAGAACCATGCAGTGGGCTGCGTATGCCTGTGCCAAAAATGGCAAACGGCACGGGTTCTATGGTATGCGTCCTAACAGAGATAGGCGTATAGTGATCCGTTGCCACCATGATACGGAATTCCGAAAAGCCCTTCATCCCATCTAACACCTTCCCCACGACCAAGGCGTCAAATGACTCGATAGCAGAGATCTTTTTATCCAGCAAACCGGCGTGCCCTGCCTCGTCCGGAGCCTCCACGTGCACGTAGACTAAGTCAACACCTTTGAGGGCCGACAGGGCATACGCTGCTTTGGCCTCATAATCGGTATCAAAATACCCGGTGGCACCCGGAACCCTTATCACCTCAAGCCCTGCATAAACACCAATCCCTCTCAAGAGGTCTACGGCAGAAATGATGGCCCCTCTAAGCCCTGTCTTCTCTTCGAAAGCCTCCAGTTGAGGGACATGCCCCTGCCCCCAGAACCAGATATGGTTGGCCGGTTTCAGCCCTTTTTCCATGCGCCTTTTATTGATCGGATGATCTTTTAAGATTGCTCCTGCACGATCCATGAGTTGAAGCAACACCCCGTGAGAGGTCATACGATCCAAACCCGCCTGCCTCGCCCGCCTGCCACCCGCCTGCCAGCGCCACGCTCGCCGGGTAACTGCAATGCCGGCACATAAGGCATTGGCGGGCAGGTCGCCTGGCACTGGCGGGCAGGCCTGAGCCTGCCCGCTTGCCAAGGCCTTGCGAGGCGCACGGACGAGAGCGTTGGCGGGCAGGTAGGGGCGGACCGCCTTGCCTGTAATATCGTGAGGAGGCGTGGTATCAATCTCTGCCGCCCCGCCGTGCCAGACCATAAGATGCCGGTAGCTCACGCCAGGATAAAACCGAAATGTCTCATCTCCTAAGGCCCTGTCTAGGTCCTCGATAATCTCCCGGGCTTCATCAGTGCTGATGTGGCCAGCGCTATAATCGTCCATGGTCAATACGCCATTTTGGGTGGAGAGGGTGACTAAATTGCACCGGAAGGCCACATCTGTCTCAGATAGATCGACGCCAAGGCTGGCCGCCTCTAATGGGGCCCGCCGCGTCACGGTCGCTTTCGGATCGTATCCCAAGAGACTCAAATTGGCCGTATCACTTCCGGCCTCGCACCCCTCTGGAATGGTTCGTGCCAGACCGAGTTCTCCATGGTCGGCTATCCAGTCCATGTGCGTAGTAAGCGCAGCCGTAAGTGGGGTCTTTCCTCCAAGCTCGGCAATGGGGTAATCCCCCATACCGTCGCCTACCAGGATGACATATTTCATCTCCAATCCTCAATCCGGATCAGAACGGTCTTGTCCTTGACCACCTCAAGTTGATCGATTTCCGAAAGGGCCTTCCGTACGGCCGCCTCTTTGGCCTCATGGGTAATCGTGACAATGGGTACGGCGCCCACTAGGTCTCGCCCTTTCTGGTGGACTGATTTGATGCTGATCTGATGCTTTCCGAGAATCCCCGAAATCTTGGAAAGTACACCTGGCCTGTCTTCGGCTGAAAATCGAAAATAATACTCGGTCTTAAGCTCTTCAATTGACTTGATCCGCCTTGCCTTGGTACCTGCCGGCTGATACCCCACAGACGGCACCCTTCCCACCGCACCTCTTAGTATATTGCGGGCAACATCTACCAGATCGCTTACCACAGCGCTGCCTGTGGGCATCATTCCAGCCCCGGCTCCATAAAGCATCACGTTGCCCACTGCATCCCCTTTCATGTAAAGGGCATTGTAAGCCTCATTCACATTGGCAAGCATACTGTCCTCCGGTATCAGTGTGGGATGTACCCTGGCCTCGACCGCCCCGCCATCGTCTTTTGAGATGGCCAGGAGTTTGATACGGTATCCGAATTCTTTTATGAACTTGATGTCCAGAGGTGTGACCTTTGATATCCCCTCTGTATAGACTGCATCAAAATCTATGGGTACCCCATAGGCGATGGCAAGAAGTATGGTCAGTTTATGGGCCGTGTCGATCCCTTCGATGTCGAAGGTGGGATCCGCCTCTGCATAGCCGAGTGCCTGAGCTTCCTTCAATACCTCTGAAAAGGGGATTCTCTGGTCGGTCATTTTGGTCAAGATATAATTGGCAGTGCCATTCAGGATACCGAAAAGACTTTGGATATGGTTGGCAACCAGGCCTTCCTTTATCGATCGAATCAGGGGGATTCCACCGCCCACGCTTGCCTCAAAGCCTACCTCCACACCCCTTTGCGAGGCTGCGGAAAAAATTTCATGCCCGTGTACGGCCAGAAGCGCTTTGTTGGCCGTAACGACATGTTTCCCGTTTTCAATCGCTTTCAAGATGAAGCTCTTTGCCGGTTCATAACCGCCAATGAGCTCCACGACAATGTCAACCTCAGGGTCATCAATGACCGTTTCGGCGTCTGTTGTAAGCAGGCTGGCATCCACAGCGACTCCCCGGTCCCCTCCAAGCTCACGGACGGCTATCCATTTTAGTGCAAGAGAGGCCCCAAGGCGCGACTCGATCACCTCGCGGTTTTCCAGCAAGATCTTTACCATCCCAGACCCCACGGTTCCGAACCCCAACAAACCAACGTGTATTTTCTTCATCTCAACACCCGTTTCGATTTCGGATTTCTGAATGCGGATTGCGGATTTAAAAGCTCGTTATTGGTTATTGGTTATTGGTTATTGGTTTTCCGATTGTCGATTGTCGATTGTCGATTGTCGATTTGTGATTGTTGATTGTCTTTTTCAATCATCAATCGAAGGATTCACGATTCCCCCATCAAAGAATCTTCCGAATCCCCCTTATGGCCTGATTAATGCGCATCTTGTTTTCTATGAGGGCAAACCGGACGTATTCATCTCCGTATTCCCCAAAACCAAGCCCTGGTGAGACGGCCACCTTAGCTTTTCGGATCAACATTTTTGAAAACTCAACAGAGCCCATCTTGAGGTATGGCTCAGGGATCTTTGTCCAGACAAACATGGTCCCCTTGGGTCGCTTGACCGGCCACCCTACCCTGTTCAGCCCGTCTATCAGGGCATCGCGCCTAATCTTGTACGTCTCTACGATCTCCTTGACACAGTCCTGAGGTCCGTTAAGTGCAATAATGGATGCAATTTGAATGGGTTGAAAGATGCCATAATCAAGATAGCTCTTGATGCGACGAAGTGCTCCGACAATCTCGGAATTGCCAACGCAAAAGCCCACACGCCATCCCGGCATGCTATAACTCTTGGAAAGCGAAAAGAATTCCACCCCGATATCCTTGGCACCCGGCACCTGAAGAAAACTGGGGGGCTCATACCCGTCAAAAACCAGGTCTGCATAGGCAAAATCATGAATCACCAGGATGTCATGCTCTTTGGCGAAATCCACCACCTTTTCAAAAAAGGCCAAATCGACTACTTCGGTTGTAGGATTGTGTGGAAAGGAGATGATGAGCATCTTGGGCCGGGGCCATGTCTGCCTTGTAGCCGCAATCAGGTCTTCAAAAAAATCCCGATCCGGACTCAAGGGAATCCCACGAACATCCCCACCAGCAATGACTGCCGAATAAGGATGGATCGGGTATGTGGGATCCGGCGAAAAGACGACATCCCCCGGGCGTATGGTTACCAGCACAAGATGAGAAATCCCTTCTTTGGCGCCAATGGTGACAATCGCTTCGGTATCCGGGTCTATATTCACGTCAAACCTTCGTTTATACCAGTCGGCAATCGCCATCCGAAGCTTTGTGATCCCCATGGATGCTGAATACCGGTGGTTGTGGCCCTTTCCGGATGCCTCTATCAGCTTATTCACGATGTGCTTTGGAGTTGGCATATCAGGATTCCCCATCCCCAGGTCAATAATGTCCTCTCCTGCACGACGGGCATCCATCTTGATCTTGTTTACCGTTGTAAAGACATAGGGAGGAAGCCGGTTCAACCGGGCAAATTCTTTCATGGTGCAAGCCTTCTATATGGTCTAATTTCCTTCCTTTTAAACATCTTATTATACCACAGCAGGGCTGATGTCAAAAAGATTTCTTGTAACATTTTAGTTCTTTGAAGACATTATCGCATACAGGCAATCCGATTCTAAACCGGCTCAAACTCGCGCATAAGTGAGCGTAAAGAAAGAACAGGGACCGACTTTTGTAAGTAACCTCGATTATGGCGGATATCATTTGACCCTTAGAAAGAATATGTCACTTTGCTGTTCTTTCTTAACGCTCACTAATACGCTCAAACAGAGACCCGCTTTAGAATCGGATTGCCTGTATGCTCGTTAGGCTCGCTTTTTCAATAGGCTAAATTGATAGATTTCTTTTGACTTATTTGGAAGATTATACTATGGGATACCCGGACACGGACATGCCGGAACCAAAAAAAAGTGCCTAAAGTGAACTAAAGTGCCTAAAGCCCGCCCTGCCCGCCCTGGCGCGACAGCTTTAGCATTGATGTGCCGTCCCTATCATCCCGGTCTGGGCCAGGGGCGCGACAGAAGTTGGACCATACCCAGGGAAGAAAAACCCGGCCCGCCCTGGCGCGACAGAAGATGGAGAATGCCACAGAGTGAAAAACCCGGTCTGGGCCAGACCGATCACCAATACTTTATACTCAAAAAGTCAGGTGTGTAATGATGCATAGCCCAGATCAATATATATGAACGAATCGCACCAGGGCGGGCTTTGGCTCAGACCGGGCGGGGATAAACCCCGCCCCTACGTAGGGTCGGGCTTTACGCCCGACCGATGTCTTGTTGTTGAATATAGCAAGAAATTTTCTGCCAGAAAAAATACGAATTTCACAACTAAGGGACTAATGAACACATGAACCCAACGGAGCGTGGCATGAACGAGTCTCTTACCTATCAAGATGCAGGAGTCGATATCGACAAAGCGAATCGCTTCATAAAGACTATTAAGAAAATCACCAGGGAGGCCCCTCGGGCCGGGGTAATTGCCGGCATTGGGGGGTTCAGCGGCCTTTATTCTCTCGACGTAAGCCAGTATGAGAAACCTGTTCTGGTAAGCTCCACGGATGGGGTGGGCACTAAAGTCAAGGTTGCTTGCATGATGGACAAGCACGAAACCATCGGGATTGACCTGGTGGCAATGTGTGTCAATGATATTGCGGTGCAGGGTGCCAAGCCCTTATTTTTTCTTGACTATCTTTCCATGGGAACCCTTGTCCCCGAAACAGCCGAGGCGATTGTTCGGGGAATTGTCGAGGGCTGCAAACGTGCCAGGTGTCCTCTTATAGGGGGTGAAACAGCAGAGATGCCCGGACTGTACAGCGGCGGGGAGTACGATCTGGCAGGGTTTGTGGTTGGCATTGTAGATAACAGCAAGATCGTGGATGGATCAGAGATTGCAGTAGGCCATAAGCTCATTGGCATCGCCTCAAGCGGTCTTCACAGCAGCGGTTACTCTTTGGCTCGAAAGATCTGCTTTGAAAGACTCAAATTGAAGGTAGATGACACAGTTGACATATTGGGAAGAACTATTGGGGAAGAGCTTCTGGAGCCGACCAAGATTTATTCCGAGGTTGTTCGTCACCTCTTGCGTGACTTCCCAATACACGGGATTGCCCATATAACCGGGGGTGGTATCGTAGACAACCTGCCCCGTATACTCCCATCATCCTGCAAGGCCCAGATCGATAAAGCAAGCTGGGAGCCCCCGCCTGTTTTCACCTTCCTTCAGGAAGCAGGTAAGCTCTCAAAACGGGAAATGATGAGAACCTTCAATAATGGAATTGGGCTCATCCTTGTGGTCCCTGAAAGAGCCACAGAGGGAATTATGGAGTTCCTTGCGGCCATGGACGAAAAGCCATACGTCATAGGCAGCATTGTGGAAAGGAAAAAGGGGAGTCACCAAATCACCTGGGTATGACAGGATTGAATATTGACGATTGACGATTGACGATTGAAAGAAGAATCTCTTGATCATTAAATAGCGGCATCCTTCATTCCTCGGTTTACACTTTTCAAGAATGCGGGCGCCAAGAGATAAATTCTTTTGTTCGTACTTTTTGGTGTCAGGTGTCAGGAGCGAGAAACGCAAGACCTGCCCGCCATTGCCGTGTATGCGGGCATTGTAACCTCGGTGTGACCTAGGCGTTGGCAGGCGGGTCTGAAACCTGAACACTGAAACCAGGCACCAGGTATCAGGTGTCAGGAACTGAAAAAGCAAGACCTGAAACCTGAACACTGAAACCTGAACACTGGTCAATAGGTGTAAACTACTTTATGGCGAAAATGAAGGATGCCTAAATAGCCAATATTCAATAATCAATATTCAATAATCAACAGCCCTTGGCTATTATATCAAAAACCCCGGCCAGTGCCTCCGGGAGTTTTTCGGGTTTGCTTCCCCCGGCCTGCGCCATATCAGGTCGGCCTCCGCCACCACCACCCACGACAGCAGCCACCTGCTTCACGATCTGGCCAGCATGATACCGATCTAGATGATCCTTCGTCACCACGGCCACCAGCAGGGCCTTATCTGGTGTCCTGCTCCCCAGCACCACAATACCTGACTTCATTTTTGCTTTGAGGCGATCAGCCAGGTCTCTCAAGCCCGCAGCTGTGTCTACTGAAACCTCCTGGGCGAGGACAGATACGCCGTTGATGACCTTGATCTCGGAAAGGACCCGGTCTGATACCTCGGTCTGTGCTTTGGCCTTAATGGCGGCAAGTTCCTTCTCCAGGGTCTTCTCATGTTCCATGATCCTGTGAAGCCTGTCTGTTAGCTCTTCAGGCTTGGTTTTCAGCGTCTCTGCCAGGGTCCGCAAGGTATGAAAGGCCTCTTGTGTGTAAGCAACGGCCGTTGTGCCTGTAAGTGCTTCGATCCGCCGAACCCCTGCGGCCACGCTCCCCTCGCTCACAATCTTGAACAATCCGATATCTCCGGTCCGCTCAGTATGGGTACCCCCACACAGTTCCTTACTGAAATCTCCGATAGCCACAAGCCGAACACGATCACCGTACTTTTCCTCAAACAAGGCGGTCGCCCCTGTCTTAAAGGCATCCTCAGCATCCATTTCCTCGATCTCAAGGGAGATGTTCTGACGAATTCTATCATTCACCAAGCTCTCAATTTCCTGAAGTGTCTCCGTATCGAGAGCGGAAAAATGTGTAAAGTCGAATCGCAAACGGTCAGGCCCTACCAATGACCCTGACTGTTTCACATGATCCCCAAGGGCTCGACGAAGTACCGCATGCAACAAATGGGTGGCAGTATGGTTCCTTTTCGTGGCCAAACATCGCCCCTGATCCACACTCAGAGTCACACGCTCCCCTGTCGCGATACTCCCGCGCAGCACCTTCCCCTTGTGAATAATGATGTTATTGGGATGCTTCACCGTATCATAGACGTCCATCTCAAAACCCGGGCCTGTAATACGGCCACGATCTCCCACCTGGCCCCCGGCCTCGCCATAAAACGGGGTCTTGGCTGTTACAAGCTCAATGGAGTCCCCTGTACCGGCCAGTTCGAGAGCCTTGCCGTCTCGGACCACCATGAGGACTTCCGAGTCAATGCTTGTCAGGTCATAGCCCACGAAATCGGTTTGTATCCCCCGGGCCGAAAGGGCCTTGTAGGCTTCTGCGGTCTCCTGAGCATCGGCACCCTTCCAGGCAATGCGCGAACGAATGCGCTGTTGATCCATGGCTGCCTCAAAGCCCGCCATATCGAGGGTCGTTCCGTCATCCCGCACAATATCCTGGATAATGTCCACCGGAAAACCATAGGTGTCGTACATCTTAAAGATCAGATCCCCGGGTACCTTTGAGACATCCCTGGCCTTCAATTCACTTAGTGCATCTTCCAGTGCCCGGAGGCCGGTGTCCAGGGTCCCCAGGAAGCGCACCTCTTCATTCTTGATAATATTCTTGATATAGGCGTCTGCTTCCAACAGCTCTGGATAGGCCATCTTCATGACTTGAGAAACCCTCCCCGCTGTCTGGTGCAGAAAGGGGCGCGTCAGGCCAAGGGTACGGCCATAACGTATGGCCCGTCTCAGGATACGGCGCAGCACATATCCGCGTCCCTCATTGGAGGGGAGTACTCCGTCACCAATGAGGAAGGCCGCAGCACGGCTGTGGTCTGCGATCACCTTGATGGACACATCAATCTTTGGTGATTCCCCAAGAGTGTGACCTGAAAGGGTCTCGATCTCTTTTATGATGGGCATGAACAGATCGGTCTCATAGTTGTTCGTAACCCCTCGGACCACTGCTGCAATGCGCTCCAGACCCATGCCTGTATCAATGCTCGGTATTGGAAGGGGCGTCATCCTGCCATATTCATCCCGGTTGAATTCCATAAAGACCAGATTCCAGAGCTCCAAGTAGCGGTCACAATCACAACCGACCCTGCACTCCGGTCGCCCGCAACCGATCGCCTCACCCTGGTCTATAAGTATTTCCGAGCAAGGACCGCAAGGGCCTGTATCGCCCATGGACCAGAAATTGTCTTTTTCTCCAAGGCGAACGATCCGGTCTTCAGGAATCCCTGTGTGGCTGGACCAGAGCCTGTGAGCCTCATCGTCTTTTTCGTACACCGAGACCCATAGCCTCTCTTCAGGGATGCCATATCCCCTTGTCACCAGATCCCAGGCCAGTTCAATGCCCCGCTCCTTGAAATAATCTCCGAACGAGAAGTTTCCCATCATCTCAAAGAACGTATGATGGCGGCCCGTGTGGCCCACATTTTCAAGATCATTGTGTTTCCCGCCCGCCCGAACACACTTTTGAGAGCTGGCCGCACGCACATAAGGGCGTTTGTCCTCCCCTAAGAAGGTTCGTTTGAACTGAACCATACCGGCATTCGTGAAAAGCAAGGTAGGATCATCATCCGGCACCAGCGACGAGCTCTTCACAATCGTATGGCCCCTTTGCTCAAAATAGGCCAGGAATCTACTGCGCAGATCATCTCCAGTCATGTCGTTATTCGTGACTCGTTATTCGTTATTCGTTATTGGTCAATAACGGAGTGCCTAAAGTGAGCTAAAGTTAGAAGAGATTACAGGATTCAGGAATTGAGGAATTAAGGGATTAAAATCAGACACAATTCCTAAATTCCTAAATTTGCGATTCCAAAATTCCGGCTTGTCAGGGTTAGACACTTTGGCTCACTTCTCCACAGTCAGTGGTCATTAGTCATTGGTCATTAGTCAATCGTCAATATTCAATCGTCAATCATCAATCATCAATCATCAGATTTTTCCTTTGCCAGTCCAAGGGCCTTACTCACCTTCTCCAGGATACGAGCAGATACGTCAGGATTTTCCTTCAAGAAGCTCTTGACATTCTCCCTGCCTTGACCAATCCGTTCCTTGTCAAAGGAGTACCAGGCCCCGCTCTTATCGACGACATTGGTTTGAACCCCCATGTCAAGAAGGTCGCCGGCAGTCGAGATCCCGTCGCCGTACATGATGTCAAACTCCCCGTCTTTGAAAGGGGGTGCCACCTTGTTCTTGACTACTCTCACGCGGGTCCGGCTGCCGATAACCTCCTGGCCGTCCTTGATGCTCCCAATCCTTCGGATGTCAAGCCTAACCGAGGAATAGAATTTAAGGGCATTCCCCCCTGGCGTGGTTTCAGGATTGCCGAACATCACCCCTATCTTCATCCGAATCTGATTGATAAAGATAACCGAGGTCATCGATTTGCTGATACTGGCGGTCAGCTTCCTCAAGGCCTGTGACATAAGCCTGGCCTGCAGGCCCACGTGCACATCACCCATTTCCCCTTCAATCTCTGCTCTGGGCACCAGGGCGGCCACAGAATCAATAACCACGACATCCATGGCCCCGCTACGCACCAGGACTTCGGTGATCTCCAGGGCCTGTTCACCCGTGTCAGGCTGAGAAACCAGCAGATCGTCACAGTTTACCCCCAGCTTTCTGGCGTACTTGACATCCAGGGCATGTTCAGCGTCCACGAAGGCCGCGATGCCGTCCTGTTTTTGGGCCTCCGCCACGATGTGAAGAGCCAGCGTCGTCTTGCCCGAGGATTCAGGACCAAAGAGCTCTACAACCCTCCCTCGCGGAATACCTCCGACGCCCAAAGCGTGGTCCAGGGCAAGCGATCCGGTCGGAATAACCGGGACGTCCGCAACCACCTGGCTGCCCAACTTCATTATGGAACCCTTGCCGAACTGGCGTTCTATCTGCCCCATGGCCAGTTCGACCGCCTTCTCCTTGTCCATGGATATGCTACCCATAAGTATCCCCCCTTCAGTAATAGTGAGCTAAAGTTGCAAGTAGTGAGCTAAAGTGCCTAAAGTTAAAGGAACAGAACCGATCTTTTAAAAAGAATTTCTTCAAGTCCTCAACTTTAGCTCACTTTAGGCACTTTAGTTCACTTTAGGCACTTTTTATTCTCACCTCTGCCAGTTTGCTATAGACTGCGCCGCTGGGGCGTAGATCACTTTGAAAAAGGACTACCGACTGCGCCGTGAAAGACTCTGTTCGAAACTCTCCCAATGCTTGCAATGCCTTACCCAGCTTGGCCCGGTCCAGACGACCTTTGACGCGGCCCAGAGTGAGATGTCCCTTAAAAGGTCGCTTCTCCTTCTGGAACCCAAGGCCGTTGAGCTGGGATTCCAAATCCCTTTGAAGGGCACGCACGACCTCTACGTCTCCGGATAGCCCTACCCAGACAACGCGCGGACGCTTGAGGTCCGGAAAAACACCAATCCCCTCCGCTCTCAGGGTAAATGGGGAAAAGGCCTTCGTTGCTCGCACCATCGCGGCCTCGATTTTCTCTACGTCATCCCTGTCAATATCTCCCAGGAACTTCAGGGTCAAGTGCATGCCTTCTTTACGTACCCATCTAATCTTAAGACCTGATCCCCGAAGTGTGTCCTGTGCCTTCTCAATGGCTTGGAGAACAGGTTCCGGCACATCGATGGCTATGAAAGCCCGTATCTTTTCACGCATCTTTTATATATTGAGCATACTCATTGAATAGTGTCTTATAAATTGCGTTGGGGATCGGCTTCAGGCTATTGTTTAAATAAATTCGAAATTCGAATATCGTACTGTTCTCAAGGCGTAAGCCGCAAATCCGAAACAATATCAAATTACCAAAATTAGAAATTCAAAACAAATTGACTGCTCCATGGTTTCGAACACTATGAAATTTGAAAATTCGGATTTGTTTCGTATTTCGTGCTTCGTATTTCGGATTTGGCAATATATTGCGCACGATGAAAAATTGAAAATGTCCAATTATGCCCGTTCAAAGTATAGACTGACAGTGATCCCGTATCTGCATGAGGGCTTGCTCTGAAGCCTTCTGTTTGATCTCTCCTCGACTACCTCCAAAGAGATATTTCCAACACTCCACATCCTCGTTCCAGGCCATGGCCATGTAAACCGTGCCCACTGGTTTTTCAGGCGTACCGCCTGTGGGACCGGCAATCCCGCTGACCGCTAGGCCCAGGTCCGTCCCTGCCAGCCGTTTGATGCCGGTTGCCATGGCCCGGACGCACGCCTCACTCACAGCCCCATGTTCTCTTATGACCTGGGCAGAAACCCCCAATAACTCAATCTTGGAGCGGTTGCTGTAGGTCACCACTCCCCTTTCCAGATAATCCGAACTGCCGGAAATGTTGGTCAACCGGTGGCAAATCAACCCCCCAGTGCACGATTCGGCCACTGCAACGGTCATTTTCAGAGAAAGTAGTAGCCTCGCCACTTCCTGTTCAAGGGGATTTTCTTCCATCCTTTGATCCAAGATCTAGAAAAACTTCACAATGAGTATACATTTAGCCTTTTGAACGAGTGAGCCAATGGAGCGAGCAGGTGATTTGATTCTAAAGCGGCTCACTGTGTGAGGGCATTAGTGAGTGTTAAGAAAGAACGGCAAATCCGCACATTTGTCCTAACTGTAAGACGATGTCCCCCCCATTGATGCTATGTTTAATGATATTCATAGTTCTTTCTTTACACCCACTTTTGCCCGAGTTTGAGCCGGTTTAGAATCAAATCACCTGCTCGCGACGATCGTTTCAAAAAACTAAAATGATACCACAATGATTCTTAAAATGACATTGGCATAAATGCCTGCAAGGACGTCATCGCCGACTACACCCCACCCACCCGGCAATTTCGTTTCCAGCCTCCTGATGGGAAAGGGCTTGACAATATCGAAGAGCCTGAAGAGAAAAAAACCGATGACCACACTCATAGCGCTCCAGGGAATGAGAAACAAGGTGACCAGCAACCCTGCCATCTCATCTATAACAATCAAGCCGCTGTCTTTCTTGTTGAATACCTTCTCTGCTTTACCTGACATCCATACGGCAAATCCCGAAAATACCGCTATGACTAGCAGGCCCTGAAATGGGCCAAACATGGAAATGACATAACAGATAGGAATCGCAATTAGGGTGCCAAACGTCCCGGAGGCAATGGGAATGTATCCTGCATAACAGCCTGTTGCCAACAAAACCACACATTTTTCGCCGATCCTATGCAACGCCTTGCCACCAGCCCTACGTTCTCCTTGCACGTACATCCGTCAAGCGTCAATCATCAATCGTCAATCGTCAATCGTCAATCCTACGCCGTCTCCTTCACAATAGTCTCATACACCACCTTCAGAGGTACGTTCTTCTCCAAAGCAATCTTTTTGCAGTCCTCATATTCAGGTACCACAGAAATCCTGCCTGTGGGACCTGAAACCTCCTTTACACGCACCTTGCCATAGGAGGTAGTGGCCTCTTTGACCTTTCGTGGGAGCTTTGATCGCCCCGTCCGGTAATGCCGCACCCCGGTAGCCGTGGTCTCCGAAAGAATCCGGCGCACAACGGTCTCTCGATCAGTCTCCTTGCATATAACCTGCACCATGGTCCCGGGTCGGTTTTTCTTCATAAAGACGGGAATCAAGACCACATCAAGGGCCCCATCTTCAAAGAGTCTCTCCATGACAAAGCCGAATATCTCGGGATTCATGTCATCTATGTTGGTCTCAACGACTGTCACACAATCTGCCTCACACGCAAAATCGGGCTCCCCAAGCACAACCCTGAGCAGGTTTGGCATCTCTTTCAAATCACGCGCCCCCACGCCGTAACCGATCTCACGAATCAGCATTTTGGGCATTGGGCCAAAATCTTGAGAAAGCGTTGTAAGAATCGCAGCGCCGGTGGGTGTAACCAGTTCGTTGGAAACTCCTGTGCCGTAGACCGGCACGCCGTCAAGGAGGGCCAGGGTGGCAGGGGCCGGCACTGGAAGTCTCCCATGCTGGCAGCTCACAAACCCTTTGCCCACTGGAATCTCTGAAGCGGAAATCTTGCCAATGCCAAGCCATTCCACACCAAGAGCAGCCCCCACGATATCAACAATAGCATCTACACCGCCTAATTCATGAAAATGGACACTCTCTTTGGGGCAGTTGTGGATAGACGCCTCAACCTCGGCCAGCCTGCCAAAGATCTTAAGGCTCAAGCCTTTTACCGTGTCCGGGAGGGGGCTGTTGTCGACAAGCGACCTTATGTCTTGATAATTCCTGGCTGGTTTGTCTCTATCGGCAACCACGACTTCTACTTGTCTGCCGTGAATCCCCATACGGGCCGCCGTGCTGATCTCCAAATCAAAGGCCTCAAGGGGCATGTTGCGGACATTCTCTTCAATGAAATCTCCAGGCACCCCAAGATGGATCAAGGCACCGAGAATCATGTCGCCGCTTATCCCGGCAAAACAGTCAAAGTAGGCGATCTTCATTCCCATCCATGTCCTGCATGTGGCCCCGAGCCTGGCGACCAGCTATCGCAATCCGAATTTTTTGATTTCTTAACACACTGCTCCCTAACAGTCAAAAAACCTTGCCCCCACCATCGAAACCGATCAGGTCATCACGCAGCAAGGTTGGTGTAGGGGAACCACCCGACCTACGATCTTTCATAACTTAAACCATTCCTTTATATAATAGGTGTAACCACCTGTCTTGGTAACGTTTTCGAGAAGCTGTCGCAGATTCTAACGTATTAAACTTGTCTTGCTTTCTTGGCATGAAGCTGTATGATCTCAAGGAGGAGTTCTACGGACTTGACCATGTCATCCAGCCGGATCGACTCTCGCACTGTGTGCATGTCCTTCATTCCCGTGCCAAGGACACCCGTAACAATCCCGTGGCCAAAGAATATGTTCGCATCGCTCCCACCGCCGCTGGTCTTGGTTTTCATGTAGCGTCCCAGGCTGGACGCAGCCTCCTTTGCCAGGGTAACAGCAGCATGGTCCTCGGGAATCTTCAAGTTTGAAAAATCCTGTCGAACTGCCACCTCCAGCCTTGGAAGTCCGTCATCCGAGGGAAATGCCTCCTTGTAGTTTGAGACTTGACGTTCAAAACTCTCAACAATCTTTTGTGTCTCTTCCTCCAGTTTGTCCGGGCTATGGCTGCGGACCTCGCCGGCCACGGTCACAAGGCAAGGGACAATATTGGTGGCTTTGCCGCCTTCGATCAGCCCGATATTGGCTGTGGTTTCCTCATCAATACGGCCAACGCGTATCTCTGAAATCGCCCGACTCGCCAGATGTATGGCGTTGATCCCTTTTTCAGGCGCCGCCCCGGCATGCGCATCCCGCCCATGGACCTTGAACTCAATGTGATTGGCAGCAGGGGCCCGGGTCACAATCCCCTCTGTGTCGGTGGCATCCAGGCTGTAACCGTATTGGGCCTTGATCAGTGAATAATCAAGATTCTTTGCCCCCACAAGACCAACCTCCTCGCAAATAGTTACGACTACCTCTAATGGACCCCACAGAAGTCTCTTTTCCCGGAGTATCTTGATGGTTTCAATAATAACGGCCAAGGCCGACTTATCGTCGGCCCCCAGGACGGTGGACCCATCACTCGAAAAAGTGCCATCCGAAAAAAGGACCTTGATCCCCTCGCCCGGCTGGACCGTATCCATATGGGCATTGAGCAGCAGCGGGACAACCTCCGCCCTGGCCCCCTTGAACCTGGCGATCAGGTTGCCGGTATCACCTCCCACCTTAGGACCCGCCCCATCGATCAGTACCTCCGCCCCCAGGGATTCAAAGATCCCCTGTAAGGTTCTCGCAATTGCCCCCTCTTTTTTTGAAACACTGTCTATATGAATCAGGGTCTTAAAAAGATCACCCAAGCGCTCGTGATTCACCATGCCATCTCTCCCCTTTCACCCTTGCCCTTTCAGCTTTGAGCCTTGACCTTTCAGCTCACGGGAGATTGTACCCATACAAAATCGTTGACAGGCCCCAGAAATAATATGTAGATATAACTTGATTGTATAGGAATTTCCTTTTTGAGCGGCGTAGCCGCGTTATATAAAATCACGGAGTGATTTTATAACTCGATTGCGGAAGTGGATAGCTCACTGGTGGGGCTCCCGGACTTCAAATCCGGTGTGGGGCGCTAAAACCGTCCCGGGTGGGTTCGATTCCCATGCACTTCCGCCAGCCCCGCTTTAGTCCGTTAGTTATGAAGATCGTGTTTTTTGTGGCAGAAAATAAATCCGAAATACGAATACCCGCCTGCCAACGCCTGAGACAGCATTCAGCTTATGTGCCGGCACCCGCCTGCCAACGCCACGGTCGCCGGGAAGCTGCAATGCCCGCATACACGGCAATGGCGGGCAGGTCTCTGGCAATGGCGGGCAGGTCGAAATCCGAAACAATATCGAATGACGGAAATTCAAAATTGAAAAACGATAAGACCCGCCGAAGGCTGATTCAATCGAGCTTGAGACCGCTCATAGAATTTTGAACATTTGAGCATTTAATATTTGAATTTGTTTAGAATTTCGGATTTCGTGCTTCGTATTTCCGGTTTATCCGGGTTAGCCCTCTATAAGCGAACGCAACTCCCTGATGGTCTTGCCGTAATCAGAGCTGCCAAAGATAGCTGAGCCAGCTACGAATACGTCCGCACCTGCCTCTGCCACCGGCCGGATGGTCTCTTGATTGATGCCTCCATCAACCTCAATGACGACGTTCGGATTCTTTTCGCGGATCACGGGCTTGAGGTCTCTTACCTTCTGAAGCGCCTGGGGGATGAATTTCTGGCCGCCAAAGCCCGGGTTTACGCTCATGATAAGAACCAGGTCCACATCTTCCAGGATCGATTCTATGGTCGAAAGCGGCGTTGCCGGATTGAGTGCAACCCCGGCCTTCACATCGAAGGCCTTGATAGCCTGAATGGTCCTGTGCAGATGCACACACGCCTCTACCTGCACAGTCATTAATGTACTTCCTGCCTTTGCAAAGTCTTTTAGATACCGGTCTGGATCCTCTATCATAAGGTGCACGTCAAGCGGCAGCTCCGTTACCCGCTTTACCGCTTCAACCACGAGCGGTCCGATGCTGATATTCGGCACAAAATGGCCGTCCATCACATCTACATGGATCCAATCGGCCCCGACTCTTTCCACGGCCTTAACCTCTTCGCCCAATCTCGAAAAATCCGCAGACAATATGGATGGCGCTATCAGCTTCATCTTTGTCCTCCTTCGTATCCGATCACAGGGCTAATTCTCACCTGCTCCCTCTCCGCCCCACGCGGACTCAACCACATACAGATCGCTCATATTATCCCGAATTTCAATGGTAAAATATGGTGCATCTCCGATGAAGCGGCCCCGAATGATCATAGCACCATCTCCAAGGGCTCACTGGTAATGAATTCAACGCATGTGTGGGCTGGGTCTGGCAGCTTCGACAGCAGTCCTGCCAGCTCGGGATCACTGGCAATCACCTTACCATCCTTGACAGCGATCCACTGTTCGGCATACTGGTCCAGAAGCGTTTTCAGATTTTCGCTTATCCATACGTGATCGGCTTCAAAGGCAAGCAATTCATTAGTTATACAGACGGTCATAAATAATTGCGCATCAAAGCGCTGGCTGCTGAACGATTGAATCATCGAATCCCCAGTAATGCGCAATTATTTATGACCGCGTGTATAATAGCTCGAAATAACCCTATTCTCCTCTCATCAATGGTGTTCTTGAACTCTGTCGGCTGATACTGATCCACCTCTGTGTTCAAACGTTCCAATGTGTGGATTATGATTGCTCGCTCGGTAGCAACCCTACCATAGCCATTCGTTATACCCTTGAGGGGAAATGGGATTTTTTCACTCGCCTTTTCGGTATTTTTCTTAGTTGTGTTGTGCTTATTAGCTGGCATAGCTCACCCTCCCATAACATTTTCAGAGCAGCGATTGCGGATAACGTTTCCAGCATATCTTAAGTTTGCTGAAGGCAAATTTGGGTGAGCACCGTAGGTGCGAGCCAGATATGCTGTGTTATACGCTGTCGGGCGAAGGCGGGATTTCCAAATAAATCTATCATCGACCCCTCACCTTAATTTTATCTTCTTGCTTCATGAGATTAAGTAACTCCTCCAATATCAATATGGTTGCTTTCTTATCCAAAGGTTTATTCTCATTTCCACACTTGGGAGAATATATACATGCAGGACAACCATCTTCACATTTACAGTCTCTCACAAGTTCGAGGGTCATTTTGACTATTTCTACAATCAATTCAAAAGCTTTCTCGGTTAATCCAATTCCACCCTCAAAACCATCGTAGATAAAGACTGTTGGTTTCATTGTATCTGGATGATTTGGCGCAGATACACCTCCTATATCCCATCGATCACACATAACATGAAAAGGCATTATTCCAATCATTGCGTGTTCAATACCATGAAGCCCACCGGCAAACACCCCTCTCTTTAAGTCTTCTTCCGATCTTTTATTCAAATTTTCTTTAATATCTCCGTCTTCCTTCCTTTTCTTCCATATTTTTTCTTTTGTGTCTTCTGGCACGGTAAACCATAATCCCATTGTTTTAAAGTTTAATGGTGGTAAATCGAGTTTTTCCATTCCTATTACTTTGTCATATTTCATTATTTTGTATCCAACGTACTGCTCGTTTGCTTCCACATCACCAAACGAAACAGCAAAGTTGCCAATTCCTTTCTTTTCAATCTCTTCTAAAATCTCTATATCCACAACTTTCATAGCCTCTGTGTAGTAATCTACATCTATCTTTTTAACTTGAATAACAGACTTCTTCAAATCTAAATCTTCCACAATATATGTTTCCCCTTGATGAAGTAAAACTGCCCCCTTATGCGCTTCTCTATATGCTTGTCTTCTATCCATTGTCTCAAGTAATTCCCCATCACAAATGACCTTAAATATGTCTGAAGAAATGTTATCTAAACTAACAGCCTCCGTAGCTCTCCCTTTCCCTGAATAAACCCAACCATTTGGTGTATTCTGAATTAAACCCTCTCTTTCTAATGCCTTTAAAATGTCTTCAACATCATCTCCAAAATATATCCCTTCTTCTGACAATTTAATTGGCGTCTCTGATCCAGCACACATCAAGTGTCCGGAGATTATATAAGGATTTGATAAATCAATTATTGCGTGCTCATGAGGTTTGTCAAAGAAAAGCTTCGGATGCTTCATAAGATATTGATCTAAAGGATTTTGGAAAGCAACTAAAGTTGCAACAGACTCGCTAACCCCTCTTCCCGCCCTTCCTGCTTGTTGCCACGTTGATATAATCGTTCCTGGGTAACCTGAAATTACTACGCTGTCTAATGAACCAACATCGATTCCCAACTCTAAAGCATTAGTGGAGGTTACACCTCTTAAAATCCCGTTTTTTAAATTGTTCTCTATTTCTCTTCTTTCCTCTGGAAGATAGCCCGCTCTATACGCAGTAATTTTGTCCATAAGGTATGGTTCGGATTCTTTAACCCCTTTCTTCGACCATAATGCGATTAATTCTGCCATTTTCCTAGACAGTGTGAAACACAACGTCTGAAGATCTTTTCTTACAAAAAATAGGAATAAATCCTTTGTCTCTTGATGAGTGGATAGCGTGCTAATACCATCAAAATAGGGATTGTAGAAAATGAAGTATTTCTTTCCCTTAGGTGATCCATCATTGGCAATTAGCTTGAATCTAACCCCAATTAACCTTTCACTAAATTCGATTGGATTAGCAAGTGTAGCAGTCGATAGGATAAATTGGGGTTCGGAGCCATAGAAGCCACATATCCTCCGTAACCTTCTAATTAAAAATGCTACATTTGAACCAAAAACACCTCTATACCGATGTGCCTCATCTATCACAACAAACTTCAAATTACTGAGGAATTTTTGCCATTTATAATGCCAGGCCAAGACCTGATGTAGTTGATAGGGATTGCTTATTATTATTCTCGAAGTCTCTCTAATTTTTGGTCTTTTATTGGGTGGTGTGTCGCCATCATATACATTTGGATTTACACCTATTCCACTTAGGCTATCAAACTCTTTTATTACTTTTAATTGGTCATTGGCGAGTGCCTTTGTGGGATAAAGATAAAGTGCAGTAGCACTCTTATCTTGGTCCAATCTCTCAAAGATTGGGACGTTGAAGGCAAGCGTTTTCCCCGATGCTGTGGGTGTTGTTATGACAATGCTTTTTCCTGCTCTCAGGTACTCAATTGCACCGCATTGATGCTTATAGAGTTTAATGCCCTTTTTTAAGAGGTAATTCTTAATGTTGCGCGATAGATCTTTTTTCAGTTTTCCAAAAGTAGGCTCCTTAGGTGACAAGATCTCAATATGTTCCACACGGTTCTTATATCGTGAATTCCTTTCTAAGGCACTTACTATTCTTTCTACCATTATCTCCACTCTTCATGCAGTCTTGAAAAGATAATAGCAACTGTAACTAAATCTTGTTTATTATGCTCAATTATTGGAATTAAAGGTCCTACATTTTTGCTTCTCATATATGTCTCATAGAAATCCGGAACTAAAGCACTTGGAACATCATCTTTCCTTGCTATGCCGAGTAAATATTTCTCTAATGTGTTCAATCTGCAATTGGGCACCTTTTCTCTCCATGCACGCCTTGAAAAATGAAGTATATCAAAGTGTGGCCTCTCAAGGTCTCCTTTCATTCTATAATACGCTAACCTCTGTCTAACATAAGGTATATCAAAGGTTCGACCATTGAATGTTATAAAGACACTATCCTCACTAATATGGGATAAAAAGCCCTTTAGAGCTGCAGGTTCTTCTTTTATGTTGCGTAAGAGATATTGGTTTATCAATATCTGGTCACCAGAAATTCGGGCAACACCAAACAATATAATAGGCCTAGTAAAAAGCCCCATGGTTTCTATATCAAAAATGATAAGGTCCCCTTTGTTGTGGAAACTCGAAGAATATAGGATTAATGGATGAGATTTTGGAAACCAATGTGCGATCCAGTCAACAATTTGGCAAGTATCGCATTTGTCAAGGATTTTTAAAAACTCTATAGCTTGAGAACCAAAACGAGGATGTTCCGTAAGATCCTCAATTGTTTTACATCCCTCTTCTTTCAAAATCCGCTCTGTTACTTCTCCTATCCCGTAAATTAATTTTAGATCTGATAGAATTTTCTTTCTTGCATGCTCTGGATTAATTATCTTTAAGCTTAATCTGTCTTGATTTTCTATATAATAACATACGCCTTCTTTAGTGTTAAGTTCCTTACCTTCGATTACATCTTCCAATGTCTTACCTTTATACTTCTTCAGCAGCCTCTGTTTTAATTTTTCTGCTTCCTGGTACTCTTGATAATCGATACCAAATGGTATAAATTCTTCAGAAATCTTTTCCTCACCCTCAACAACCTCGTACTCTTTAACTTTATCTACGCTTTCTCTCCATTTTTTGCTTATTCTATGAAATGTTGTTTTGCGCTTTTCTTCGTCTTTTACCATAGCGTCCACCTCTTGATTTCATATTTATGGTCTATCCGCCGAAGTCCGATTGCGTATAACGTTTTGCGGATAAAAGAAGTTGCCCGCAGGGCAATTTGGGGAAATCTTTGATTTCCCTTTTATCCGCTGTTAGCCGAAGCTACGCCATGCGCCTTTTCCCTTTTAGCATGAATTAATTTATGTACGCACTTAGCTATCTTAATACATTGATCAGGGTTCATAATCTGTTGTTGCTTGTTGAAAAACTCATTCAATTCAGATAGATAAATCACTGGTATTTTGGGAGAAAACACCTTAAGCTTAACGCTCGGCTCAGCAAATACCACTATTGTGTTGACCCAAATCTTCTTAAAACCACCTTTCTCAAGATACTTGCTTAGTGCTACTGAGTGGCCTATCCCCTGCTTTACAGGGTTATAAAATGGTGTTTTGTAATCATAGTTGATGACCTGAGACCACTCTTGTTTTTCAGCATTTCCATAAATAGTGCCTTGGTAATTCTTTGTCTCTATCGTATATACACCCTTAGGACAAACAACTATGTGATCAATTTGGGAGCGTCCAACAAACATGTCATTAAATACATACCAATATTTCGGAAAGCTGGCCAGTACTTCAACTACGCGACTTTCACCAACTGCTCCTACCTTAAACTTACGTCCTACACTTATCACCCTAGCCCCAAAGGAAACTAACAGTATTCCTAAAAAAACCGATATACCCCTCACATTAGATGACAAAAAATCAAGAGAACAAGAAAGTAATAATATAACTGCCCCAACAGAAATAATTCCTAATCCAAGTCCTCTTCTCTTTTTGAAGGCCAAGTTAAGACTCTCTTGTTGTTTCACCACTCTTGCCATCGTATTTCCAACCCTTTATGGTAGACATCCGACATTTTTACTAAAACTGACGTAGTTTTGGCTAACGGTTTCGGTGCATGTGAAGTGCAGAGCATTTTTCATTTCACACATGCATCGTGTTATCTGTCGTTGCGGGCATTTTTAAAATAGACCCGTCCCATTTCATCATGTTAAGTAGAAGCTGACTGCTAGTTTATTCATATCGAATATCATCTATGTAGAACATCAAACCATCAGGATTTGCATCCCTTGACGCTACCCATGCGAACGCTCCTATAACATGGGAAAGGTCCTCCCCCGATAGAGTAATCTCATACCTTGTCCAATATGTTGTAAGATTAATACGCCCTCGCGAAACTTCAAAACTGTCTCGATAAGGCTTGTTGTGGGCACTAATTCCTCCCGCCTTAAATTCAACTATTTCACCGCCTATTTCCCCTTTTGCCCAAAAGGCAATTCTTGTAGCTCCTACAATTCTCCTTCCAGGCTGGCCACCCCAATTACTATCTGGATATTGCCAATAGATAGCTGCCCAACCCCTTGGACCTGGCTGGTAGCTTATTTTGATGCAAATGCCGTCAGTATCGCCAGTACGCTGGCATTCACAAAAACCTGTATTAAGTTGGACGTGTCTTGTGCCTAATTCTCCATCTCCCATCCATCCTGAAGGGTAGAAATATAGAGTCATATCAAACGGGGCACGAAGGGTTGGAATTGGTTCTGTAAATCCCCTTATCCCTAATATTCCAAGGCCAATAAAGAGACAAACAGTAACAATAAAAAAAATCGTTATAGGTTTTGTCATTTTAGGTTTACCTCCTTCCTTAATTAAATTTACCAGTTCTCTATACCCCTTTAGAAATTCATTGATTTTTCTTAAAAGAACAGTCAGGGCTGTAATTAAAGAAGTCACCGCTATTATTAAAGCCATTAAAGTATGTGCTGTCTCTATTACTGTTTTCACTATGTTGCTCTATCAAAAACCCATACTTATGTTAAAGCTAAAGAGATTTAAATCTCTATCCAATCTGTGGAAATGCTGATAGTAATATCCTAAGGAAGCCAAGAACGTTGTTCCGAAAACTTTTGTTTCTCCAAATGATCTAATAAAAAACTTCGTATTAAGTTCGATACCAGCTTTAAAACTCTCGAAATCTTTAGGACCATCAATTGCTATATCATGTCTAATAGCAATCGCCAGATGTAAAAATGCTGGATATGTTCCCATAACCTTTTTTGGAATCCCTGGCACCTTTTCTTCGTCACATATTCTATATAGCAAAGTAAAATTCGTCCGATACTGAGAATTATCCTGAGATTTATCCCCTTCAACTTCTGAAGTAAAAATTGTTGGTTGAATAGTAACATCAAAAGTATTAAGTTGTTCAGAAAGTTCAAAACCTTTAAGGGAAGCACCAACGAAATAGTCATTCTTCCTAACATCCACATGTCCAAACTTCTCTTTATCATGGACGATACCGCCAAATATTTCTAAACCTCGTGTCTCAAAACGCAGTTCATAAAGTGGCCGTAAAAGGACAAGTGTACTGGCAAATATCTGCCTATCTCTTTTTGGTGGATTGGCGATATCGGGATCGATATCCTGAAATACATACGTTAATTCTAAATTTGCTTTGTTAGGGCCAAAAAATCTGGAAAGTGCTGTTTTAGCTTCAAAATGATTGATGTCTTCCTTGGTGTCAGGAAGAAATTCGATTATTCCCTCTCGTTTGGTTCTTTTAAACGTACCCTTTAGAAAAAGATCAAAGTATTGAGAGAAGCCTAAAGGCTTTTCTATAGCCATACCGTATTCGTTTAGGTTTACATCGTTATATTTATTTGGTTCGAAAAAGTTAGTAATCTGAGCATCATCAATTTCTCGATATCTGTAGAAGATATCTAAAGCAGGCCGATATCTGTAGCGAAATCGAAGTCGATTTAAGGTCTCACATTGCTTCTTCGAGCGAATAACATTCTTTAACTCATCTTCCGTTAAGGCGCGATTCAGCCTCATCTTACTTGAAGCAAAGAGAGCTTCCGATGTGAAGTCTCTTACATCGTCTACTTCATCAAAATCCGTAGTTTGTTTGGCATATTTATCAATTGTGCTGAAAAAAACAAAGGGTCTTTCGAGAACCCTTTTCGGTTCAATAATATCGGACTTCCAACAAAGAAGCGGAAGACCGTCTTGTTGATAAAGCGCGATAAGCCCTCTTTCAACTCGCCTTTGAGTTTCAACGTCAAAGGCTTTCCGATGTTTCTTCTGCTTTAGCTCTTCAAGTTTCTTTAATGCTTTATAGTAATGCTCTTCTGCCTCTGGGAAGAGTGGACGCTGCGCACCTCTAAAGTTTCGTAAATAATCTGCATAAAATAATTCATATGCAGGTTCGTCAGGACTCGCACCAATAGCTTTTTTATAATAATCTTCAGCTTGGTAGTCTCCTACTCGTTTCATTAACTCCGCAATGATACAAAAGGAATAAGCATTTTTATCCTTAAGCGGCTCGATATATTCTTTGATTTCTATTATACTCAACCAGCGGTTTAAAGGTCTATTTTCCCGGAAATGTTGAATTAATTTTTCAATATGTTCCGTACTCAATATCTTACCAAGCTGTTTTGCTTCCTTTTCAAAGCATTGGATAGGATCCCTTCGTTTCTTTTTGTCGGTTTCCTGTGCAAAAAGTGTCATAGAAACAAACAAGAATACCAGCAATATTACTAAAGTCGTTAACTTTTTTATAATGTAAGCCTTCCTCTGCCCGCAGTAGCAGATAACGTTTCTGGCCTTACCGAAGTGCCACCACGCGAATGTTTTCCACACAGGCGGCATTTGGGCGAAGCGACAGCTTCGCCGGTAAGGCCATGTTATCCGCCGTACGAAATGCATCTGTTCATTCAATGTGCGTTACGACTTTGCCAATCAATGTCGGAATATTTCCTGGCACAAACGGACCACCCGGGAACACGATTTTGTCAATCATGATACCTGTGTGTACAGATGTCTCTTCCATTGCAGGAAAAGTCCTAATGAACGCCTCAAGGTCGCCAGCGTTCCGGTTAACATTATCTTGGGTTAAGGCTTCCGAAATGAATTCATGAATAACGAAAACTGCTTGAACAGCTGATTGCCTTCGGGCTTCGATGAGTGTGCCGGCCAGGCCGGTGAGAAGCTGATAGCGGATTCTTCCTAGGCGTTTATCGATTGAGCGACCCCAAAGCGCTTGCGACAAAAGGGCGATGCGGTCAGGGACTTTGGAAAACGACTTTGCTCGCACCAGACGATCGCTGATTATGTCGCCGAAGGTTTCATCTGCTTTTGCCTCAATGGACACCAGCGTCTTTCGATCCCCAACGTGGCCGAGCAACACCAAATCATGGTTACGCCCCTCACCCCTGAAATCATCGAGGGGCGTAACCATTTCTGGCACCGCAATCGAGGGGACGAAGTTTTCAGTAGAAGGATGACTGTCCAGTAATGCCTTGAGTTCACAAGGGATAATAGGTTCTCCGGTCTTGAACCATACCTTGGCAAGTTCTTTGGCACTTCGCCCGTCTTTCCACTGTTTAGCGCCCTTTTTCGGAGGGGCACGGTGGAACCACTCTTCTACTGAATTGATCGGCGTGCCGACACTATTGCGAACCAAGAAAGAAGACACGCTTTCTCACCTTCACATTATATCATTTCGCATGGCAGATAACGCTTCCGCTGTTTGTGAAGCCCGTACGGTTTGAGCGAAACAAAGTGAAGCCACAAACAGCGTGTTACATGAAGTTGCTGCCGCTTTTTAACTTTTTCATTTTGCAGCGCTATTAATGCTCCCCCAAAAACGACTTTCTAACCTCATCATTTTCAAGGAGGTTTTTTGCTTTATCTTCAAAGGCAATTTTGCCTATTTCAAATACATAGCCTCGGTCTGCGTATTCTAAAGCCATCCTCGCATTCTGTTCCACGAGAAGAATGGTGGTCCCATCTGTGTTAATCTGCTTTATGTTTTCAAATACAGTATCCACATAATTCGGAGAAAGTCCCAGTGATGGTTCGTCCAATAGGAGCAGTTTTGGTTTTAACATCAGTGCTCTGCCAATGGCGAGCATCTGTTGCTCGCCACTGCTTAACGTTGCTGCTCTCTGTTTTCGTCTTTCTTTAAGCACCGGGAATAACACGAATACCTTGTCTAAAAGGTGCCTGATGTCAGTCCTCGGTTGTCGGTTTCTTCTTCTGAGCGCTGAGAACTGACCACTGGAAACTGTATAGGCTCCCATTTCAAGATTCTCTGAAACAGTCATTGAAGTAAAGACTCGCCTCCCTTCTGGCACGAGACAAAGCCCTTTCTCAACCAACTGGTATGGCTGTTTGTCATTTATATTTTCCCCTTGAAATAAGATCTCTCCTGACCGCGGCTTCAGCAAACCGCAAATTGCTTTTAGGGCCGTAGATTTGCCTGCACCATTTGGTCCTATCATTGCCACAATTTCTCCCTCACTAACAGTGAGAGAAATATTGTCCAGAGCGAGGACGGTGTCGTAATATACTGTCAAGCTTCTGACTTCAAGAAGCACTTCCTCGCCTCCTGCCAAGATAGGCTTCTATGACCTTCTCGTCTCTGGTAATCTCTTCTGGTGGCCCTTCTGCAATTTTCTGACCATAGTTCAACACAATGACATTATCAGAAACTCCTGTTACTACTTTCATATTGTGTTCAATGAACAGGATCGTCTTACCTTTAGCCTTCAAGCTCTTTAGCACATCTAGTATCTCAACCCTCATATTAGGGAAAACCCCTGCCGTTGGCTCGTCCAACAGAAATAGTTCAGCTTCCATTGCCAGTGCTCTGGCCAATTCAAGCAGTCGCCTCTGTCCATGAGACAGATTCTGTGCAAGGTCGTCTTTCTTGTCTGAAAGACCCAGCAATTCAAGATATTCGAGGGCCTTCTCCCTATTCCTCTGCTCCTCATTCTTCATAATCTTTGATTGAAGAAGGGCAAATATAAGCCTCTCACCTTTCTCATATTTCGTTGCCAGTAACATATTCTCCAGGACTGTAATCTGTGGGAAAAGCCTGATATTCTGAAATGTCCGTGAGATACCTAATCTGGCTATCTTGTATGGTGGCAAATTGGTAATCCTTTTATTCTTAAAATAAACATCTCCTGATTGAGAGTCGTAGAATCCAGAGATTATATTAAACACGGTCGTCTTACCCGCACCATTAGGGCCTATCAGGGCGTTTATACTGGCCGGTTGAACAGAGAAGTTAAGGTTATTCACAGCAACAAGACCGTCGAATTCCTTAGAAAGATTTTTTACATCTAACAAGATTTCACCACTCATTTGAACCGATATGCCCCCATTATACCCTGAGGTCTTTTGAGCATAAGAACTACCAGGAGCAACCCGTATATCATCTGTCTCATTGGCGCTGCAATTGATGACGGCATTCCCAGAAATCTCAAAAGCTCAGGAAAGACAACCAGAATGACCGCGCCTACTATAGAGCCTGATATACTCCCCATTCCTCCAAAGATAACCATCAGGAGAATGGTGATAGATTCCATTACAGTAAAACTCGATGGATCGATAAAGGTTATGTAATGAGCATAAAGGCTTCCTGCGATACCGGCAAAGAATGCCCCTATGATGAACACCAGTAGTTTGTGCCTGGTTGTATCCTTCCCCAAGGCCTCTGAAGCAATCTCATCTTCCCGGATAGACCTCAGTATTCTGCCAAAGGGAGAATTTACTATTCTTTTGATAGCAAAGACGGTGACTATCACGAAAAATAGAACCAGCAACAGGTAAGACCAAATTTCTGACAACTGAAAACCTAATACTGAGAAGCCGGGTATTCCTGGAAGCCCCATTGGCCCTCTTGTGAGAGATACCCAGTTTTTGGCAATGGAATACACGATAACTCCCAAACCGAATGTTGCCAGGGCAAGATAGTCTCCCCTTAGTCGGACCGCTGGATATCCTATGATTATCCCCGATAATGCCGCCACACAGGCCCCTATCAATAACCCTATCCATGGAGACAAGCCCATATTTAATGCCAGCAGACTTGATGTATATGCACCTATGCAAGAAAAGGCTGCATGCCCCAGCGCAGGTAATCCTGTATACCCCACAATGAGATTCAGACTCAATGTGAGAATTATGTATATCCCGGCAATAACAAGGATATGTAAGAGATAGTCCATGAGGCTTAAATTGTTTCCTTTTCAGTTTTAGTGCCCAAGAACCCCCATGGTCTTATCAAAAGGAAAATTATGAGAATAAGAAATGCTATACAATCCTTCCATCCGGCTGATATCTTCCAGATGCCAAGGTTCTCAGCTAATCCTAGAAAGAATCCCCCCAGTACTGCGCCTGGAATACTACCGATGCCACCAATAATAGAGGCAATAATTCCCTTCAAGAGGGCACTGAATCCCATGGTAGGTTCAATATTGGTTTCAAAAGATATAAGTATCCCAGCAGCACCGGCCAATGCTGAGCCTATGGCAAATGAAGTTCGGATTATCCTTTCGGGATTTATACCAACAACATTTGCTGCCACGGGATCGTCAGCCACAGCCCTCATTGCCTTACCGAGTTTCGTCTTCTGGATAAAAAGCCACAGAAATATCATAAGAATGATCGAGACCACTAAAATCAAAATCTGTATATCAGTAATCACTGCTCCGTAGAAATGATGTCCTTCTTTGATAGGACCAGTTCTTATTGTAAGAATCTGTGCTCCATAGATAAGTTGGATCAGGTTCTGAAGGAAAATAAAGACGCCGAAAGAGGCGAGGAGAAAGATCAGGTTGGATGCATTCTGTTGTCGGAGGGGATAATAGACAGATCTGTCAATAGCAATGCCAAGAAGGGCAGCCAGGACTATGGACAAAAAAAAAGAAAGGATAAGATTGAAGTGTAATGAGATAATCAGAGTATAAGCGAAATATGCTCCAATCGTATAAACCACACCGTGGGCAAAGTGAAAAAACTTTACAGTGCGATATATGACGGTAAAGCCAATAGCAATAACAGCGTAAATGCTGCCTGCGATTATGCCATTCAATATTAGTTGCGGGAGCAAAGGCCTTCTCCTTAAGCGAATAAGTTAGTGCGGCTAAAACTGAATTTATTTAAGGATGTCCCGCTGCTCCTCCTCGTCAGGGGCAAGTGGTTTTCTTAAAGGGTAACTCTGGGCGACTGGAGTTACCCTTCCCTATTAGTGCTTCGAGGTAACAACCCCTATGTACATACAGATTCAGAAGCATTATACCTCCTTGTGAAACCCAAAAAATTTCTTCAAGCCCGATGAAAAAATAGTCCTACTACATCGTGTACATCATCGATTTTAGCCGAATAAAAATGACCGGACTTTTGTTCAAAATTATACTTTCTCGCAAGCTCAATGATTTCGAATATCGGAATATGATCGTATAGTTTTGCAAGCTCATTCATAAAAGAGAGTTCTTCGGCTTTTTGCGAAAAGATAGGCTTATTCTGCCCAATTTTGAAAAACTCCTCTAATATGATTATATTTCCACTCTTTTTCAGCAGTTTATCGATGTTCTGAAGAGCTCTCTCCCGATCTGAGAGCCATGCAAATACAAAGGAGAATATAATCACATCAAAATCGTCTTCATTTATTTCAGACCGAACTATTTCGGAATATGCCTCTATGTCACAGACTTTTAGTTGACATTTATTATCGGCGATCAGCTTTGAAAGCTCTTTTTTCGCTTGTTCAATCATTGAGTTGCTAAAATCAATAGCGATAATCTTGTTGATTTTTGCGATCGCATATATCTCAGAAATAATACATGGGACAATACCAGGACCTGTAGCGATATCTAAAATTTTAATTTTTTTGTCAACATGCTTCTTATCAAGTTCTTGGAAAATGGTAATCAATACTTTACGTTGGGCGTCAATATGCTTCGTCTCTTCCTCATGGTTTTTATATTCTGGTGCAAACTTATTAAACAATTCCTTTATCTTTTGTTTTCTCGGTTTTTCGACTTCAGGCAATATTCTTTGTGAAAAACAAGTTTCCAACCTCTTAATTTCGTTGAGGAACTCATCACGCGACACTTCACCGAGTTTTTCTTCTGAAAAAATATTTTCCTTGCTTTCCACTAATCCAGCATACTTCTTAGAGTATTTTAAAAGATCATACGCCTTATTGATGAGGGTATGCTGCTCCGCAATTTGCTCTGAATTGAGGGTTGACATTCCCTGTCCGAACGCTAGAGCCAACTCCAAGGACCATCGACATACAAGAGCAAGGCAAAAATAGTAGTTCGCCAATATAGCATTGTCTTTGTCATGCTCTTCAGGTTCAAACTTCATTAACTCATTATGCAGAGTTCTAAAAAGCGAATGTTCATGGCCAGTCAATTGATACCCTGCTTGATGCAAATCATATATCAACTCACAAATATAAAATCGGACAAGGACGTCCTTCCTACGATCTTTAAAAACTGAATACATATTGTCGAACAAAAACTTCAGATAACTTTTCGGGAAATCCGCATCATTCGAAACAGAAAACTGCTTTATTACTTTATCATCCGGAAAGGTGTCCTTCAGACTCTGCTCCGAATTCACGTTACCCACCTTATAAGCTTTGTAATAAGTCAACAGTTTGCCCGTTCTTGCCGTGACGTCATTTAACATCGGTAATTTTCCATCTCAGAAAAGTATTTTGCAGAAAGCCCATAATCACCTCTTTGCCTATATGCTATTCCCAACCAATAGCATGCATTTCTTCTGGCATCCATATCACCAAGGTTATTATCCACAATTTCCGTTAAATATCCGATACATTTCTTATAATCGCCAAATGCAAAGTAGTGAAGAGATCTTACTAACCTCAACTTTGCGCCATTGCCGATTTTATCAATTTCCTGTTCAAGCTCAGGATGATTCTGAAAAATCCTGTCGATTTCACAGGCAATCTCTGCACACTTTAGAGGAATATGTTGTGATTCATCAAACTTTGGAAGCCCCAAAATAGCTGTTTCCATTGCAATTAACAACGTACGATTCATTGTTGAGAAACGCTCCTCAATTTGTTCAAACTTTTCTATTTTCTTTCTCACATGCCAGAAGATTGAGCCTACAGCAATTGAAACTAAAGCAATTACAACAGCCACAAACGATATTATGTTTTGCGTTTGTGAGAGTATTTCTTCCGGTGTAACGGGTGCAACGGGAAGTATAATATAAGACCTCCCTCTCAAATCATTGATTAAATTCGTTCCTATAACTATTTTATAAATAATCAAAACAGAGAGAAGCATTAACAAGAATAAGCCAAAATATTTCAAGGCTCTAACCACAAAATTTTCTTCAACTTTATCGCGTTCAGTTTTGTCAACCATCTCTAAGAAACTCCGAAAACCCATGTTTCTCAATATTGACAGAGATTTTTTCACATAAACAGCCGTTCATTGCATATCTTCCCCTAACCAATAATTCATTTGAATGAACCAGATTATAGATATCTTTAACCTTACCTTTTCCGTTCCGGATAGAAAATTCATGTTTCCTCTCAGGTAAGTACTTTTCAAGTGGAACTTGTATACCAAATGAAGCATAACCTGCATTACTAATAAACACTTTATAGCCAAGCCTCCGACAGCCGAGTCTGCATAACCACGGATGTAATTCAAGATGCTTGCTTGACTCGAGATCATAGTCATGTATGCCCAAACACCGCCCACCATGTATTAATGGCTCTATATATGACTTTATTCCAGATTGTTTAATAAATGGTATGATAATATTTTTTAATTCCTGAAAATTTTGTTTTGTTACGACTGATTCAATGCCAACCCTGTCAGGTGGAAAGTACTTCAAAAGCAGACTAATACCTTTGGGTATCATAATTGTTCGTTTTGCTTTGTTATCGTTACCATTAATGAAAAAAGTGCTAAAGGAATAAATACCGCGTGGTATTTGCATCAATTCAGAAAGTAGCATCTCGTCTGTCGACCACAACTTGTGATATATGTAAACTGGATAGGCAGAAAGTTTTCTAACGACCTCTTCACTTGTCATTCCCCATTGGTTTCTAGCAAGATTATTATTTGAAAGAATTATGCCATTTGTAAAAATAATCACATTGAATTTCATTTGTCTCGATAGATCAAGAATGTTCCAAATATTCTTGTCTAAAAGGGGCTCTCCCTCACCTGGTATATATATTGTCTTGCACCCCAATTTCTTTACCTGCTTAAAAATCGGCGAAATTTCTTCGATCTTTAACTCTTCGTCATCCTTGTAAGTACGATCGGTACAACATATCTTGCAGTTCGCATCACATTTGCCTGTAAGCATAACGACTGTCAAAAGCACACTTTTTTTACGCGCACGGTCGACATATCTTGCCAACTCAGAATTGGATAAATTCCTTAGAGATTGATAATGGGCGAGGAATTCTTTCCGCTTCTTTGCGAACTGTTCTACTATTTTTCTATGACCAAAATAATAGTCTATGGTCATATTGTTCGAAATGAACTCGTTCTCCTGATTCCGTTCGAACGAATGGGGTGCAAATATATTATAGTATGAGCATTCCGAGGACGCTGTCATTTTGTGCTGCTTTTGTACGGCCTAAACGAATCGTCTATCACTGTCATTTTATCGAATGTCTTGCCACTCGCGCTGTTCATGCCATTAAAAGAGGTAACCCCCGTCACACCTCTATAGTTGTTAATTTTAAGTAATTCCGCGCGTATATTCGGACCATTAATATCGGCACCCTTTGAAATTCGCCTGATAGCCTCCACAGCAATCATGAAAGCGTCATAGCAATAAGTCGTGTATGTCTCTGGTGTTTTGCCGTATTTTTCTTTATAACGACTAGCAAACTCCTGATATTCAGGGCCATGATATTCACTAAAAGTTGTATAAAGAACACCGTTTACGGCACTTCCACCCGCTGTAATCAATTCAGGCGCTCCGTAAACATCGGCACCCAGAATCTGTTGTTTGAGACCCAATTCTCTAGCCTGCTTGATCATAAGGCCAGCGCCCTTAGTATATAAAGGAGCATATATCGCATCGGGATTTGCAACCTTGATCTTAAGCAACTGTCCCCTATAATCCGTTGTATCTTGTTCAGTTGATTGGATAGTTAGAATTTGTCCAGCTTTTCGAAGGAAGTCATTCTTAAAGCCTTCCATAAGACCCCGTCCCCAAGAATTTTCAACGTATACAATAGCAATCTTTTTATAATCTAACTGCGAAGCCCAATCAGCCATTATTGATGATTGCACCTCATCGGATGGCATGATTCTGAAGATATAGGGACCAGCTTTTCCAACTTCCGTTGCAGTCGAACCTGAAGAGAGTAAAATAGTCTTCTTTTCATTGGCGACCGGCGCAATCGTGAGAGTAACATTGCTCGCAGGTGAACCTACAACAATTGGAACCTTGTCAATAGCAACCAATTTATTGAAGGCATTAAGCCCTATTTTAGGAGTCGCCTGATCATCTTCAAAGATAACCTTTATCTTTAAGTCCTTAACTTTTTCCAGTGCGAGTTCTGTTGCATTGCGTTGCATCTCTCCCCAAGAGGCAACATCTCCTGTCAAAGGCGTTATGATGCCAATCTTAAGCTCTTTCTCCTTCTTCGCACACCCAAGCATTCCGAGGGAGATTACCAGTCCCAGAATTAACATCCAACAAAGTGTCCGTTTCATAACTCACTACCTCCTTTTGTTCATACCGAAACAAGTTCGGATATGACATACTCTCACAGAACCTTTTCATCTCTCAAAAGTTTACACATAAGTTGCCACTGCACGCATTTTTCAAGAGCTTGGGATATCGTGAAAATATCAACACGGCAACACCATTACAAAACTATACCTTTTGCACCAATTCCCTCACCACAGCATTCCAGTCCTTCAAAAGGCTATCTTTATGTACGGTTACGTTATCTGCCTGCCCTGGTGCATATGTGCCTGCAGCTAATAGCCTTCAAGCCTCGGGGCTGGGCCAGTGGCGGAACGGAGAGCCAATAGCTTCCGGACCCGTCGTTTTCTATGATCTTTCCGTCGGTGGTCAGGGTGTGGTTTCTGATCTCGCTCCTGAGCCATTTTTTTCAACCGCAGAAACACGCAGACAATACCTGGCCGACCCGCCCGTCTAGCCTGAGCCCGCCTGGGTTCGCCTGACCCGCCCCGCCAGCGCCAAGCATCGGCAGGTAGAGATCTGTTTACTTAACGTGGTTGGGTCAAATCCGCAATCCCCAATCCGCAATCGTATATCTGGCTGATCCAGGAGTCTATTATCTTTTCCGGAATATTGTACCGCGCTAACTCGAATGCCCCCATCTGTTCAGCCGAGATAACCAAGCTTGAAAAATAGATAAATGCGCCTTTTATCATAGACTGGTTATCCTTATTTATCCTGTTGTTTTTAAAGAATATTAGGCTAATGCAAAGTTTCCGTTAAAGTTTTGTGGATGTTCTGGATATTTTCCTCAATGTTTTGCAGATAAGAGAATTTGCCCAAAGCACACTTTGGGAATGTCGCTGATATCGCGTTTACCTGCTTTTAGCCGAAGTTTTTGTAGACTTATGGACAGAGTTGCAGAGCCTATCTGAAAGAACGATGAAAGCCTTTTTCCCACCCATATCTACGTGGTAATGAACATCGGGAGAATAGTTTGACTTTAACCTGTCTAATTCTATTTCAATATCCGGCCTTTCGACCAAAATTCCTTTCTCTGCCAGAAACTTTGCGGAAATTACATCTGATATTACTGCAATTGAGGCCATTTTGGATGGTTCGGTACGCGCTTTTATATAGGTTTTAATAATGTTTTCGCGCAACAAGTCCGTATGACTATCTGAATCATAACCAACGGGTTCCAAATCGTAGATGTTGCCAATTATTTCGAAATGTTGGAACTTTGAAAATCGCCATTCCATAGTTTCAATGGTATCCAATTCTTGCGTTAGCTTATCCATAGGTGACGAGCTATTACTGCTTTTAGGGACAAAGATTATTTCATTCCTTTCTTTTCTCCGTTCAATAAAATCAAAATCTACCAACGGCGCCACATGTGCGAGTGCTTTGTGAATCCTCGTTTTGAAAGTATACGGTCTTGATTTAAGCTTTTGTATATTCCCTCTTAGTTGAACCTTTTGGCTAAGATCTAATGCAAGTTGTCTATAAGTCTCCCAGACACCAATAAAGATCTGGTCAATAAAATCGCTCGAAAGCAGTTCGTTACGGGATATTTTACCCCTTGACCTAAGCCTCCTGCAGATTTCAAGTATCGTTGCACCGTCAGCCTCCAAGTAATATTTTAGATAAAGTATCTTTTCCGCAGGTGTGAGGTCAAGATAATCATCTGATTCTTCTCTTGGGCTTTCCTCGAGCAATATGTTTATTGCACGGCCTTTCCAGCCCCAAAACATATTTCTTGTAATGAAACCAAAAGACTGAGCCATGGCAACTGCAAATTTGGCAGATTCCTTGTTCAGTGCAATGGTTTCAAACTTTATATTAGCTAGCCGTTCCGAAATTACTTCCGGGTAAGTACTTTGATCCGCAGAGGTACATTTACGTACAAGAACTGAAAAAATGCCTGGTTTGCTTATTTGATAATGTGTCTTCAGCAGAAGTCTTATTTCCATTAGTATTTCTTCCCGCCATGAACAGTTATCCTCGGACGAACCTTGATGGGAAAGACCCTATTCATCCTTTCGTTTGAAATAACTGCAAATCCCAAATCAAGGCTGCGAATCATCTTTTCAAAAACTCGAGTGGTAATACGGTCACGATTATCATAAACAACTGACTCTGGCACGAAGGTATTTATCATACGCTCTGCCGTCTGGATATCATCGCTCATAGTCATGGAGTGTATGATTTGAATGTCAGCATTACGTTGGATTGCCGGGTCAAGCCCTGATGGTTGTTGCGTAGCCACAACAATCGATAGACCAAGGTTACGGCCCTCGTTCACATATTTCTTCAAAGGGGTACGAGAGGCTATGATACCTTTAGCTGGAAGATAATTATGTGCCTCATCGATGATTATCCAGCCCCGCGGAAGGCCTTTCTTTGCCAGGATCATATATTCCTCAAATTTTTGAAGCACCTCCTTAGCCTTTTCTGGATTGTCTTGCTTGAGGGTTTCATATTTTGAACTGTAAATGTCAGCCAGGCGCTCATATCTGTCAGAGATGCTCCGGTGTTCCATAATTTTCTTGACAATTATGCCAATCATGAGACCCCGTAAGTTGTGATCCAAGTCACGAAGAAGGACGGTTGACACCTGATTTTCTTGAAAAAGTTCTTGAATATTAATCCCTGTTTCAGAGAATATCGGAAGACGGTTTACCGCGCCTAAGTAACGTCTAGCCGCTTCTATTGTTCTGAATTCAAATCTTTGTATCTCACCGCATTCGTTAAGGCATCTCAGTAAATCTGAGATGCTGTAGTTTGTATTTGCAGTAACGGTTTTTTCCTGAACTGTTTCGTAACCCTCGATTGCAACCCGATCATACAGTTCTGACAAAAGCTGACCGATCGGTTCGCTGAAGGTGTCTACACCAAACAGTGAGGCCCAGTCGTCTCCTGTTAGATCACAGGCTCGGAGTGATAATTCCTGAGTCAGCCCCTCAGGTGGGGCAGGCGTTCCTTTCGGATAGAATAGCTTTATTGGAAGATCCTCCGATTGAATGCCCCATTGTTTTAACTCTTTGCCTTCAGCGCTATTCTTTCCGAACACTTCTTCAACAGTGTGCGGCATAGTAAGAAAAACGTTCATCGTGTCAAGTAGCAATATTGCTTGTTTTTGTGTGCCTTGCTTGATCCATTGTGACGAAGCAAGGCTTTCTGCAATGCCACCCAGAGTGAAAGTTTTACCACTCCTCCGTTTTCCCATGATATATATCGCGTGTGCTCCATTCAGGTCGAGCCAGACATTAGCCCTCATATTGTCATATTCCGCCAACTTACCAAGAAAAATGGCTTCCAATGGGCTATCGTCTGTCGTTCCAGCTATAAGAATATTATCTTTTCGAAATTCCGGTCCCCCTAAAGATTGATCGAAGGAATAGCCGTGTCTTAATCTGAATTGCTTGATCGGAAATTGTTCCATTTCTGCTTTCCTATGAATCGGAATTAGTCAACCAAATCGGATGTAACAAGGGGCTTGTCATAATTATGAGCTTTCCCAGCTGCTCGTGTCATCTTCAGTGTGATCTCTCGTGGTGTCATTTCCTGGCCCACCCCGACCTTTATTGCCTCTATTGCTTCTTTGGTGAACGGAAAAATGGCCTCTGAAAGCTCTTCGGTTGTCTGTTCCTTTGCGCTCGTAATTAGTGAATTGACATCAGCACCAGGGACACGCAAAAATCCGATAATTTTTTTAATGAAAGGTTCAACATCAAGATCGTCCAGCATTGGCACTTCCTGGATTGCATCTCGACCTATACGGCTAACTATTGGACCTCCACCACCAAATATGTCTGGTAGATCAGGGAAGTTTTTTGCTGATAGGCCTAACAGTACGGACACATATTTTTGGTTTGGATCCATTAGGCGAGTGAATGCTGTCCTGAACTGGACAATATTGTCTGGCCCAACAAACCCGATGCGGTCCATCTCATCCAAGACGAGAATCAATGTCTTTTGTTCAAGATCCTGAACAAGCTTTCCAATGATTGTAATATAATTAGCAAGACGGGCAGGTTCAGCCGACGTTAAATCTTGCGTCTGACTAAGATCTGATAAATCACCACGAGGCACTGGAACGCCTGAGAACCATGCCCATAACAAAAGCTTGTTCTGTTCCGATGGATCTGTAAGAATTGCAACAGCTTTTGCAAGTTCCTCATCAAGGAGTGCTTCCCGTAACTTTCGGAGGACTTCCTCCCTTTTCGCATAACCCACATTTTCTCTGGTCCGTTCAAAAAGTGAAAGGATGAAGTCCTGGCCACAACCTCGCATAAAACCTTCACGGTAAAGCTCAAGGAAAGAGGATCGTTTCGAAAGGTCCGGGCACTCAACGTACACAGGATGAACAGGTGTGAGTGATGAAAGTTTTCTCATCGTATGTTGAAGCGTGTGAGTTTTTCCACCACCGTAAGGCCCCCACAACATCCTTTTTGGAGGCAAGCCGGTAGCAAGATCTATTTGCAGATCTTCGATTATCTTGCTTACGTTCACTCCCGTGCGATCTGCAAAGAAGTCGGCATCCTCATCCGACAGTGGGTTAAGAACGAAGTTGGCTCTCCTTAAAAGGTAACGCGTCTGAATATCAACCTTAGCAGCCATTTAATCCTCCTTGAATGGTGTACATTCGGAATACCGTTCGAAGAAGTACGTTATAAGTTTATTGATTATTACAGTATCGTTAGTTATCCGTATGCCAAGCTCTATATTTCTTTTGCTAGTTAGATTCTCCGAACCAAAAATCGCCTGACTGACCCCCCCGGCAGTTCCGGGGTCTCGGATATATAGTTTTGAATGTAACTTCTCATGCAAAACGATTTCTACCCCGATCCTGGTTAGAGAGCGAAAGACTTCGAAACGCTTATCATACTGTGGATCCGTCTGTTTTAGGGGCCGAGCAATGACAATCACATCAACTTTATTTCCCGGACTTCTTTCCTGTGCTTTATACACAGCATAAGCAAATTTGTGTAATACTTTCGGTTTTAGATAGACCCAAGGAGAACAGATCAGCACCCTTCTGAACGAAGGGAGCGAGGCAAGGCCGTGTATGAAGTCAGCAGTCATTCCCTCGGTAACGATCTCGTAAGGAAAAAGGGTTGGATCCAGCTGTCTGAGCTGCTGTAAAATTTCTTTTAAATTACCCCCATTTATTGCTTGCAAAAGCCACCACATTTGGTGGCCTTTAGGGGATAAATAGAACTTGTTAGCGGCTTCAAAAATGATACTAATCTCGGTCAACTGGTTAAACACAGGAGCCGGCATCTCGATCCCAGAGGTGAGTAATAGATCAGAGACTTTATCCGTTCGTATTGCCTGAAGTGTGTGTAGTTCCTTAAGAAAGCTAAAGACACCCGGCTGTCCTAACACTTCGCTTGCTAGAAGTCCCGGCATAGTGGAACCGCCTTACCCCTCATCTTCGGTGTCGATAAATACTCTGTCCTTTAAAATTGACTCGGCGAATTCTTTACCAATTACTTTCATATTTCCAGCTTCAATTAACAAGTCTGCCTCTTCAAGAACAGCGTTGCATGCCTGCATGATTGTCCTGGGTTTGATCTCTGTTTTTTTCTGGAGCAGGTGCACAATAGTTTCAATAGCTTCATTGTCAAAAGGAAATGTTGATACTGGAGGACTTTTGCCAGGTTCCCTGTAATGACTGAGAACATCAGAAACAAATTTGACTGCTTCTGCTGATGTTAGCGGCGGTAGAACCAGAACCTTCTCTATACCAATTCGGTCTGCTAGATCTTTTGACATCCAGGACGGCATCTTTTTGCCCGGGTTTCCAGAAAAAGACAAAAACAATGAAAAAGACCTCGGGCAACGATTGAAAACAGATAGTAAGCAACCCTTAATTTCTTCCTGTACCGGCACTCGGCGGTCTGTGATCCTTTGAAATTCGTCAATCATCCATATGATTCTTGCGGGAATAGTTTGTTCAGCCGATTGAGCCCAGTTGAACAACTGAACGAGCCATGCGATCACTTTAAGAGCTTTCTCAGCTTTATCGATCCTGCTAGTTATGTTTATTTGCTTCAGATCCTTTAGTGGTAGATTTTGGGCACGTAACCAATACATGGCAAGGGTTGCCTTGTCTTCCCGTTCCGTACAGAGGGCCTTCATCGCATTCGAAAGGTCTGGATAGTCACGATGAAGTGCTTTTTGTGCTTCGTTTTTTCGAGGGCTTGTAAATACTTCAAGGTAGAAGTCCTGAATGAGTTCAATGTCTATTTTTTCTACAAAGGTTGTGTACAAGTCCAGGAAGGAGCGAGTATCCCTTGGAAATTCGTTGTAAATCGGCACAAATGTAACGTTTTGTTTCCTGCACCGATGTGCTAAGTATCTTAGGGTATGCGTTTTCCCCGCACCATACCAAGCCCACATGACGTTGATGGTGGAATGATCTCTTCGAGAGAAATTCCTGAGCAGTAAATTGATATCCTGATTCATTTGCTCACGATCTGCCATGAACGTACAGTATTGCTCCTCGGGAATTGTATGGAATGGCCAATCCGATAGATAAAGATGTGGGTATCTGGTCATAATGATCCGACTAATTCTTATTCAAAACCATTATCCATTCGTCAGAGATGATTGCAGAGGTTTCATGCCTTTTCGTTATTAGGCCACGAGACTTGATCTCATCCCGTGCAATGAATTCTAGCTCAAAACCTATCTGTTGAGTCGCGATGTTTGCCAGTACATGATGATTCTGTACTCGTTTGCCGCACACCAAATTATTGCCAACAACCAAGATGAAGCGCCCCCCCGAGTTCAAAGCATCATAGATTTGTTTCATGGCCACCGCCATATCTCGATAATAGGTACCCACAATGCCGGCACGTCGCTTATTGGTTTGATATATTTCTTTAATTGTACTGTCCGCAATCTTTTCGCCGACTTGAATCATTTTGGAATACTCTTCCGTGTAAATACGTTCTGTCCCTATGAACTGCTTATCCATCTCCGCAAGATCCTCATAATCTATTAGGCCCAGCCAGAACAGTTCGAATTTTAGAGTCCTTATATATTTCTGCGCATTGATGTAAGGTGGTGAAGTTATGACAAGATCAACTCCTGACAGCGAGGTTGCACTGGACTTATCTATTTGGCCTTTGTGAACATAATTTCCTTTCTGTAATGTTCTGACATCGTCCCAGACTATTTCGCTCCTGACAGTTCTGTCTTCGAACGCTGCGCAAAATTCGTCGAGACGTCTAATATTTTTTTTGATTTCCTCGTCGAAATAATTTATGGGTTCAGGTTTCTGTTTTTCCATGATTTGTTTGCGGACTCTTTCTGTCTGCTTTTTGTCAGAGAAAACTATCGGTTTCAGAATGATGGGAGGGGCAATCTTCGGATCGGCCATTGAAGAACGGCGAATAATGGATGAAAAACATACCCAAAAAAAGTCTTTGTAATCCGAATCTTCGAGGCAGTCGATGTGATATCTTATTCTTGCGAGATCTCTCTGAGCTTTCTTCTTAAACCAGAAATCTATATTGGGAAATTGTGGTACCTCAAATTGGCCGGGAGTTGTCTCGATGGCAGTTACTAGGTCGTTAGCCATCTCCTGAAGGACTGTTGTATCTAGCGGGGTTGTTTTGACTTTGGAAATTAATCTGGCCAGAGGATTGATCTCAACACCAAGGGAATTCATTCTTTGATAAGGATGAATAACTCCCTCTAATAGAACAGTTCCAGTCCCAGCGAAGGGATCAAGAAGGTATCCGGTTCTATTTTCATATGACGGGTCGAATAGGAAAAAGATGGGAATATATGGTAACAATTTAGCTGGATAGCTATGGATCATATGGGTATATTTGTCAGATCTCTTAAGCCACTGGCTACAAGTATCTCGAAAACGGAAACGTATCGGTTCTCTGTATCTTTTGTAGTCCGATTTTAGCTGCTTAATATGCGCATCTACCTCTTGTGACGCAGAATCCCAAGACACTCTTGGTTTTCTTTGAGCTAAACCCTTTTGACCCAAACCATGGCAATTCTTAACGCAAGAATTCATACATTTTGTGTAGTTAATATTGTTTGGTTTTCCCCATATTCCGTGATCATATCCTTTCTTTGAGAGATATTTTCTTAGGGTGTTTATGTCATCGTCGGGAATGCATTTGGATCCTTGCCTATCCCAGATCATATGCTTTAGATTGGTTGGCAGATCTATCGCATTATGCCCAAAATAGTAATACTTCCTTGAAATCAATACGTTGCTCCCTGCATTTTCCGGGGCTAAATACTTGCTCTTCCGCGGATACCTTTTTTTGAATTCAGAATATAGAAGATTCTCTTCTACCTCCATTGCGTAAATCAGCTTATCTGGTTTTCCCGTACCTTTTCCACCTATGCCAACAACCCAACTCCCCTTTTCCGCCCTCAGCTCGACAGTCGTCTTCATGCACCCGCTTAACGTACAAATGCCATACTTTGTGTTAGGGGCAAATCCGGTATCATGGTCCATCCTATAAATATAGTTCTTAGCCATTCACGGCACCCTTTAGTAAGGTTATTTCTTGGGTTCTTTTTCTTCAGCTCCCTTGCGCCAATCGATACCTTTGGATTCAAGCTGCTCATCCAAGAGTTGTAGGATCAGACTATTGAGAGACCGAAATTCACTGCCAGCAATTTTGTCAAGGACCCTTTTCATGTCTTCTGGCATTCTGATGTTTACAGCCACCTTCATGCCTCTGGCTATTAAACTTTCTTGAGCGGATTTGCAACTTTTTTCTTACATTATAAACAAATTGGGCTATATGCAAACATATAGGCCTTTTTTATGGCAAAGGGTTTCCCCAAACCATACGCAAATGAAACCCATAACAATACATTGAGGGATTGAAGATACCTTAGTTGTGAGGCTTTGGGGTAGTTGCCTATGCCGGGGACTTCAGGCTTTTTTTGTTTTAGGCCGTGAGGCCGCCAGGGGGCTATTTTTGCGATCATTAGCAAGCTCATGGAATTGCCAGCCTCGGAAAACTAGAAACCTTTTCAAGGGTCTTCAAGAAGCTGCTCCAAAGCTATGTGGTGGATGCCATCGGTCTCCCTTAATCGCTTTGATCTTGGTTACATGGTAGGGATCATATCGAGATGAAACGACTATATCATCCGAATCATGTCTGATAATGCTCACGGCCTACGTCCTTGGGGCTAAACCCCGTCGTAAAGCCTGCCGGGCGTGAAGAAGGAGGGATGCTTCGCTGGCTTAGCCGCCCGGTATGGAAGATAAACGTTATTGATAGTTCCCCGTAACCCCGCCCTGACGGACGGGCCTCCGGCTGGTGGGCCGGTCAACCCACGGTTCTCGATATTTATAACAATTAAGACATGTTGTCAACTATTTCAACCTCAGAGAAAAACCCGCAACAGAAGTGGAGGAAAAAGAATGACTCAAGACAAGTTCGCCATCCTGGTACACGAAGACCGTGGTCTCAGAATCTTGTGGGGCCAAGAACCAGATGTGTTCTCCAGGACGCACAAAAGCATCAAGGAAGTCATAGAACATACCAAAGGCATTGACGCGAATCCGGATCTGCTTTTTCAAGAATCCCTCACGCACACGATGATGAAACAGGCTTAGCCCCTGATCAAGAATCGGGCCCTTTGCTGCCCGGTTGAGGGTCAGATTCACCAGAGTCCCTGAAGCCACCTGGTAGCCGGATCGGGGGTCTTGCTCCACCACTACATCCTTCGGCAAGTCGTCTCTTTGAACAGATCGTATTTGACCAAGCCCAAGGTGCGCACGCTCCAAGATGAAGATAGCATCTTCCAGGACCAGGCCGTCCAGATAGGGCATCTTATAAGTTACGGGCCGTCTGCCAAGGCTGACCAGCAGGTCGATGGAATCACCCCGCGTGACAACTGTACCGGAGGGCGGCATCTGGCTTATGATCCCATCTGTAGAAACCCGTTCGTTGAAGGTGCGGGACAAAACACCTCGCGACAGGCCGTTTTCTTCCATAATGATATATCCCTGCCGGATATCCATCCCGATAAGATCCGGCACCACCAAGGTCTTTGGCCCTTTCGAGATGATGATGCGAACATCACGATTTCTCTTGACTTCACTACCGGGTCCTGGCTCCTGGTATGCCACATGGTTTTTCGGCACGTCAGCCCTGTATTCGAAGCCACTCACCTTGGTGTTGAGTCCCAGATCGGTGAGAATGTCCAGGGTGTATACTACGTCTTTTCCCACAAGCTCTGGGACAATCACCGTATCTTCGCTTTTTATAATAAACCTCAGGGTAAGATATCCGCTGATCCCTGCAACCCCTAAAAAAACGCAAAACAGGACCGCTATTTTTAAGAAAGGTCTCATATTCTAGCGAAGCTTCGCCTCAAACCCTGGCCCAGACCTGGTTGGGGAGCGTGATAGCCTCTCGCCAGCGTGTCGCGCCAGGGCGGGCCGACGAGGCACGAAGCCAATAAGAAAATACGAATATCGAATACCCGCCTGCCAACGCCTGAGACAGCATTCAGCTTATGTGCCGGCACCCGCCTGCCTTCGCCAGGCACAGCGGGCAGCTTCAATGCCAGCATGCGTGGCAATGGCGGGCAGGTCTCTGGCAATGGCGGGCAGGTCGAAATCCGTACTGTTCTCAAGGCGTAAGCCGCAAACAAATTCTAATGACCAGAATCTCAATGTTCTAAAACAAAAAGCCTTGCCCCACACCAAGTAAGCATTTGAGATGTTTCGAATTTTGAACATTTGAATTTCGGTATTGTTTCGAGTTTCGAATTTCGAGTTTCGAATTTTAAATCAGCAGAGATTGATTTAACTGCAAAACTTGACATAAATTTCAAGATCTTACCTTATATGGACGACTATTGGTTCTTTTCAGACGTACTGCAAAGAATCCGTCCATGTCGTGCTCATGAGGTAAGCTTCTGAAAAAGCCCGAGCTGTCCATCAGACGTTCATCCACATCCAAGAGCCCAACGGGTGCTCGATCTATAACAAATTGGCCTTGATTCTTCAAAAAGTCTTCCACCACGTATTCGCTTTCCTCAGGCTCAAGACTACACACACAGTAGACCAGTCGTCCACCTCTTTTGAGTAAGGGAGCAAGGGAGCCAAGGAAGCGTAGTTGACTGGCCCGAAGCCTTGTGAGATCCGCCTCAGTTTTCTTCCATTTGGCGTCCGGATTCCTCCGGAGCACACCAAGACCCGAACAGGGCGCGTCAAGCAAAATCCGGTCAAAGGTACCAAAGTATCCAACAGGAACCGGCTCTGGCAGGTCATGGTGCCACGTGGTCACCGCGGAGATACCAAGGAGCGCCAATGATGTCTTGAGCCGGTGCAATTTCCATGACCGGTTCTCCATTGCTTTGATCTTGCCTCTATCCTTCATAAGCTGTGCAATGTGGCCTGTCTTGCCGCCGAATCCGGCACAGGCATCCAGGACTGTTTCACCCGGTCTTGGATCTAGCAGATGAGTGATGAGTTGCGCAGCCTCATCCTGGACCTGAAACCAGCCATCCTTGAATGAAGGGATGTCGGCAACGCCGTGTCTCAATCCTCTGAGGGACAGCCCATCCGGGGCAAATCTGGTTGGTGTAATTTGCCTGACGTAGTCTCTCAATGAGTTGAGCAGTTCCCGTCTGCTAACTTTGAGGGTATTGGCCCGAACTGTCACGGAAGGGACCTGATTGTTCGCCTTACACACTCTTCGAGTCTCTTCTACCCCCAGACGCTCCACCCATCGTTTGACCAGCCACAAAGGGTGTGATTCTCCTATGGCAATGGCTTGAACCGGATCATCAGCATAACCCGGCAGGGGAATCTCTTTTGCTCTCCGCACCGCAGATCGCATCACACCATTGACAAAACGCACCACCCACAATGGTGCTCTCCCCTTGGCCATTTCAACAGAATCGTTTACCGCAGCAGATGGAGGAATACGGGAATGGAAAAGGATTTGATAGAGGCCCAGCCGGATTATGTTTAGCACATATCGGTCTATCTTGTGGACAGGGGTCTTTGAAAGCTGGCAGATCACCCAGTCAAGGCGGCTCCGCCACCGAAGCACACCATAGACCAGCTCAGTGGCCAGGGCCCGGTCTTTCCTGATGAGCTGTGGCTCTCGTTCAAAGGCTGTGTGAAGGAGACGCTCCGGGAAAGCATTTGAGTCATCCAGGCCGTTCAAGACAGAAAGGGCAATACGACGGGAAACGGCTACCATGGCCCAGCTATCCAAGGAGTGTGCCGGCCGGCACAGGACAGCCTCTTAAGAAATCTCTCACCGGAAGGCGTTTTGCAGATTCAAGCTGAACCTCCTTCAGCGCCAATATGCCCCGGCCGGTCGCCACATCGAAGTCCCCTAAAAATCCTTCCAAAACAGTGCCTGGCTTTTCCTTGGCTCGCTTCTGAAGGTCTTTGGCCTTCAATACCTTGAGCCTCTTGCCGGAGAGAAATGTAAAGGCCCCGGGCCAGGGGTTCATCCCTCTAACAAGGGCATCCAATGATTCAGCATCCGTGGTCCAGTCTATGCGCCCGTCTTCCTTTTTCAGTAAAGGTCCATAAGTGGCACCCGACTTGTCCTGGGGTTGACCCACAAGGTTCCCGGACTTGAGCCGGGTCAACGTTTCGATCAAAAGCTGCGCCCCGACCTCAGCCAGCAGGCGGTGAAGACTCCCGGAGGTGTCGTCCGGCCTGATCGCGACCTTAGAGCTCAGCAGAATGTCTCCTGTGTCCATCCCCTCATCCATCCACATGGTCGTGACCCCGGTCTCTTGCTCTCCGTTGATAATGGCCCACTGGATTGGCGCAGGCCCTCGGTATCTGGGGAGAAGTGAGGGATGGATGTTGATCGCCCCAAGATGGGGAATCGACAGGAAAGACCCCGGCAAGATACGGCCGTAGGCGACCACCACAAAAACGTCCGGATCCAGGGCTATGATTTTTTCGATAAACCAGGGTTCCTTAATCCTGAGAGGCTGCAGCACCGGATAGCCCAATGTGCCGGCAACCTCCTTGACCGGAGGGGGAACCAGACGACGTCCACGCCCTTTTGGCCGGTCCGGCTGTGTAACCACGGTAAGGACCTCATATTGGTTTTCATGCAGGGCCTTTAAGGTCGGCACCGAAAAATCCGGGGTACCCAGGAATATGATGCGGTAGGAGGTCATAAATACTATTTAGGCCCTTAATTTTGGGATTTAGGAATTTAGGAATTTAGGAATTAAAACGGGTGGTGTCTTCAATCCCTCAATCCCTCAATTCCTTAATTCCTTAAAGATTCCTCTGAAAGACACACGGCCATTTATCCAAGAGCATTATCTTAAAATCTATAGGTATTGAGTCGCCATTAACATGTACCACGGCCCGGCGCCTATGATATCCCCCTTTGCGGCTGCCTGCTCGAAGAAGGCTCCCAGTTGATCCTTTTTCACCCGGTGAACTTCAATCTGTTCAGAAGGCTCGAGTTTCTGTCCCTTTGGAACGGCATCCTCCTCCAGTTCAACGACCGCGCAGGATGCTGTCTCCTTAATCAGGGCACTGTTGAGTGTTAACTCGGGCGAAATCTGTACGACTCTTCCCTCGTAGCCGGTCTCTTCCATAAGTTCTCGAATGGCGCACTTCTCGACATCCTCACCATCTGAGACAACGCCTGCAGGAAAGCCAATCACGCAGCAATCAAAGATAACCCTGTATTGTCTGATGAAGATCAGGTCCCCTGATTCCTTGAACCGGGGCATGATAAGGACCGAGCTGCGGGCATTAACACGCTCAATATAATCCCAGTTCAGCACCTGCCCTTTGTCGTTTTCATAAACAACCCTTCTTGGCCTAATCCATGGACTTTCCGTGAGGTCCAAAGTCTTCAAGATATTCATGGGGCACCTCGTCCGTGTAAACGCCCTTGTTCATCTCGACCCGGGCACCTTTTTCCAGGGGCCGATCCTCAATATTGGTGTAGGCTACCTGCACGACATTGACGCCAGTAATAATCGATGAAATAAGACCTATGATGATCACAGGAACCATTTGAATGACATGATTGGCCAGGGTAAATCCTGCGGCCTCTTTGGCGGAGACACCAAAGATCAAAAGCCCAAACACCCCCCCAGCTTCCCAGAGGCCCCAGAAACCCGGGGCAGAGGGGAGCGAAATAAAGAAGCAAAGGATGACCATCGTCGCATATATTTCAAAAAAAGAGAGCTCAATTCCTGGACAGCCGAAACTCATGACGTAATAAGAAATCCCGGCCACTGCCCACACCAGGAACGAAAGACCAAGGCAAAGGCCAACCTTCTTGGGGCTCTTCAGCAGGTCAAGCCCGGTGGCCACGTTGTCGATAATATGGGTGAGCCTTACGAAAAGCTTCTCCCTGATCTTCTCTTTAAAGGGGCTGCCAGCAAAAAAGAGGAGCTCCGGCAGGCTCAGGATAGTGCGTGTTATGAACCCGCGACTCTGTCTGATACTCACCAGGGCCATGCATGCAATCAGTGCAAGGCAAAGTTGCAGGGTTGTCATGCCGATCGTCTCAAGGGTGGCCTTGTTAAGATGATAGTTGCCGAAGGTCAGATCAAGGGTTGGGCTGATTTCAACACTGGCGAGGACAATGACAAAAGAAAGGAGCAGCACGACTACATCAAAGACCCTTTCAGCGCCCACTGTAGCGAGTACCCTGGAAAACGGAACCCTTTCCTTTTTGCAAAAAATAGCCGGCCGGGCCAGTTCTCCTACCCGGCCGGGCAAAAGGCAATTGATCATGAATCCGATCATAAGAGGGTGGTAAGCGCTCAAAAAGCCTGTTTTCTTGAACGGACTGAGGAGAAGCTGCCACCTGACAACCCTGATCAAAAAACTCATCAGTGCAATCGCCACCGCAGGGATTACCCACCAGTAATTTACGGTTCTCAAATAGCCCATCAGCGCCGGAAGCGGAACATTCTTGAAGGTGAGATAAAGGGCAATACCAGACAGCAAAAGCCCTACTATCAGAGATAGCATGATTTTTTTGTTCCCGGGCATAGCGTCTTATAGGATTGCGGCCCGCCCTGGCGCTCTGTTTATATTCATAGACACATAGCCTACAGTCCAGGTCTGGGCCAGGGATTGCGGATTTCAAGCCTCTCCTGAGACCGACCGGTGCCGTCAAGATCCAAAATGAAAGGCGTCTGATATTACCTTTGAACGTCTCGTAATTTCTACAACTTATCGAAATTCCTGCGACTTTGGTCGAGTGGTTAAATAGTCGAGTCGTTGAGTTGTAAGGGTCCTTGAACCACTCAACTAATCAACCACTCGACGAATTGCGGCCTCCGGCCCGTAGGGCCTACGCCCCGGAGGGAGCGAAGCGGAGCTAAGTTCTTTGGGCTTCGCACCCAATCATTCGCCGGACAGGATCTCCCGGGCCTTTTCAATATCGTAGCTGATCTGAGCTGCTAAGGATTCAGGTCCTGAAAACTTCTTTTCGTCTCTCAGGCGGCGGACAAAATTCAGGCGGATGGGTTGGTCATAGATTGACTTGTCAAAATCAAAGATGTGAACCTCCACACCGAACTGACCCTCCTGAAAAGTAGGGCTGTATCCAATATTGGCCACGCCTTTGTAAAGGGTGTTATCGTGTTCCACGGTTACGGCGTATACCCCTGTCTTGGGACAGAGTTCATCGTACAGCGTCAGGTTTGCCGTGGGAAAACCCAACAACCTTGCTCCTCGATCGCGGCCACGGATAACGGTCCCTCTCACCTGATAATGGCGCCCTAATAGTTTCTTAGCCTCATCAACCCTGCCATCTCTTACCAGGTTTCGGATCTCGGTGCTGCTAATGCGACCGCTTTCAAGTTCAATCCATCCTGAGATGATCACCTCAAAACCATGGGGTTCAGCCATTTCCTTGAGCAGGGAGATGTCTCCCTCACGCTCTCTCCCAAAGGAGTAATCCTGGCCCACGACAATCGCTTTCATGCCAATCAGGTCACACAGTATTTCTTTGACAAAAGTGCGAGCAGGCGTGGCCGCAAACTCACGGGTAAACGGAATGCATATCAGGGTGTCCACGCCTGTTGCACCTATCAATTCGACCTTTTGCTCATAAAGGGTTATGAGTGGGAAGTGCTTGTTGGAAGTGATGACCCGGATGGGATGTGGCTCAAACGTTATTACGACAGAGGTGCCGTCTATGCTTTCCGCCTTTTCAATGACCTGATTAAAAAGTGCCTGGTGCCCTATGTGAACCCCGTCAAAGTTGCCAATGGTCACAACGGCATTCTTTAATGTATTAGAAATTTCGCTAATATCCTTAATAATCTGCATGCTCAATCCCTTTACGTTGGCCTTGACAAATGATTTAAAAGATTTTATGTAATGCATTCTCAGCATAAAATCAATCCTTTTTCTGCCTTCCGATCTGCCGAAGTGGCGGAACTGGTAGACGCGCTAGGTTCAGGGTCTAGTGGGTGTATGCCCGTGGGAGTTCGAGTCTCCCCTTCGGCACCAACCGTTCTGTTTGGTTTCTGCATTCTGTTGCTCAAAAGTGGCATTTTTTTTCACAATGTGTGAACTTGATTACGCAATATCCGGGGTCTGTTTCCTGGTGCGTTACGGGCTAACTCGTTGGGAAGAAAAGATAAATACCCTAACAGCTTGATGTTGCATGATTTTTGCATAATGCGAAGATATTGTAGTTTACTCTACACGTAAATCTATCGACCAGTGAGGCAAGTCAATGCACGGTCAAGGTGGTTGTTAGATATCCGGAGAAGGTTGCCTCTCCGGTGCGAAACTTGTGTCATGGCAAGAGAAAAGAGATGGTCGAGCGAAGGAAACATAAGCGATTCAAGGTCCAGGGCAGTGCATTTGTTGTACTTGGGGCGCCGCCTTGGCCTCATTCTACTAAAGTCGGTCAAATTATAGATATGAGCATGCATGGGCTTGCGTTCAGTTATATTGCTGACGAGGGCCAGTCAAACTCATCGTTTGAATTAGGTATATTTTTGGCCGACAATAGTTTTCATTTGCGCCAGATACCCTTTGAAACCATTTCGGATGTCAAAACCAACGAAATCCCTTTGAGTTCCATCACAATGAGGCGAAGAGGTGTGCAATTTGGGGAGTTGACGCACAACCAGATATCTCAGCTGGAATATTTCATCCGGAACCACACGACGATAAGCAAGGTAAAAGTTTAAAACGGGAAGTAGTTTAGACACAAGAATAGAGCCTGTTCAACATTGTAACTCATCGTTCGCTTAATAAATTCGTACTTAGATTAATTCTTATATGGACCTAAATCTTTATCCCGTTTTGGTTTCAGGTTTCAGGTTTCAGGGCACATGTAGGTTTCAGGTGTCAGTGTTCAGG
>JAUWXF010000083.1 GCA_030616475.1 Desulfobacterales bacterium | reverse complement strand
TGGCGGGCAGGTCTCGCGTTTGTCGCTCCTGACACCTGACACCTGACACCAAAAAGTAGGAACAAAAGAACTTATCTCTTGGCGCCCGCATCCTTGATAAGTGTAAACCGAGGAATGAAGGATGCCGCGATTTCATATAAGGATGAACAGGAGAAATGAAAAAGGACAAGCAGCTTTCGGTGAGCGAGCTAAGGCTCAAGTATGCCCAGAGTTGGATAGCCGAGGGTCAATAGTCTGACACATTGCCTGACGTCTAATCAAATTCGCCGTCAGTTCAGCCCACAGATATTTCAACAAAGACGGCCTAACTATTTGGAATTATGGAGAAGTACCTCACCGCAGTACTGCGGCACGATTCCTGCTAATCATACGGGACACGGTGCAGTGTTCCCATATTCAAATCAGGATTGTTCAACTACGACTGATTACTGAGCACTTATGATGGCTTTTGAACTTAGACAAGAACTTCGCCTTACCCAGCAACTGGTCATGACACCCCAGCTTCAGCAGGCCATTAAGCTTCTGCAATTGTGCCGGCTGGAGCTGTTGGATGCAATCAATCAAGAAATGAAGGATAACCCGGTTCTTGAGGATGCGCCCGAGGAAGTGTCTGCCGAGGGCGGTGGGGATGCTGAGCCGATAACGACTCCCGAAGAGCCGTCTGTGTTAAAGCCAGTCACTGTTGAGGAAACGGCTCGAGCAGATATCGACTGGTCTAACTATTTGGGGGAATACAATGCCCCTGGGTACGTCCATTTTGAAGCTGAAAAACGGGAAGTCCCAGAATATGAGAATTTCGTGGCCCGGCGAGAGTCCTTGAATGAACACCTGATGTGGCAACTTCTGCTTTCCCTTCCAAGCAGGAGAGATGAAAGGATTGGCAGCGCGATCATTGGCAACCTCAACAAGGATGGCTATCTTCAGGCTACTATAGATGAGATTGCAACCCTAAGCGAGGCAGACACATCAGAGGTGGAAAGCGTCCTGAGCAAGATGCAATCCTTTGATCCCGCGGGCGTGTGTGCTCGAGACCTGGGGGAGTGTCTGTTGATTCAGGTGAGGGAGCTGGGGTTGCAAGATCCCATTGTGGTTCAGATCATCCGGAATCACCTTAAGCACCTGGAGAACAAGAACTACAAGGCGATTTCCCGGGCACTGGGTATTGGGCTTGGTGAAGTCTTTTCTGCTGTTGATATTATCACCACGATGGAACCGAAACCCGGCCGGCAGTTCAGCGACGAAGAACCTCAATACATTAGCCCGGATGTCTTTGTGTACAAGGTGGGCGATGAATTTGTTATTGTCCTAAACGAGGACGGCATGCCTAAGCTTCGCATAAGCTCTTTTTACAAAGAGGCTCTAAGTAATAAGGGGGCGGGGTTTTCCAGCGATACAAGGGGCTACATCAAGAATAAACTCCGGTCTGCGGTGTGGCTGATTCGCAGCATCCACCAACGTCAGAGGACCATTTACAAGGTTGTTAAAAGTATTGTCTCTTTTCAAGGGGATTTTCTGGAAAAGGGGCTTGGCCATTTGAAGCCAATGGTGTTGCGGGATGTGGCTGGGGACATCGGGATGCACGAGTCGACAGTGAGTCGCGTTACCACGAACAAGTACGTCCATACCCCGCAGGGCATTTTTGAATTGAAGTTCTTTTTCAATACCTCTATTAGCCGATTTTACGGAGAGGCCATTGCCTCGGCAAGTGTCAAGGAAAAGATCCGTCAGATTATCGAGTCTGAAGATTCCACGAAACCGTATAGTGACAAGAAGATGGTTGAGATTTTGAAATCTTCAAACATTAATATTGCCCGCAGGACAGTCGCCAAGTACCGGGAGATGCTGGGCATGCTGCCATCCAACAAACGCAAAAACATACGGGGAGGTCAATGAGTATGCAAACGTCAGTGACTTTCATGAACCTTGATCCCTCAGAAACTCTGAAGGCATATGCCTGTAAAAAGCTGGATCGATTTGACAGGTACGTAGAGAATCCCGCCAAAGCAAACATAGTACTCACCGTGGAGAAATTTAGGGTTGCCTCAACTTTTGAACGTTACCAAATTTTTGTCTGACAAAACGACCATAGGATGTCCCCAAGCCCTCCCTTTTTTCATGAATTTCCTATGAGCAATTTCTTTGCCCCGATTCGAGTAAAGGAAGTGTTGTCTTTTCCAAAAGTATGAACTCCATTCCCGGCGAGGTGAGGGCGCGGAATCGGGCTTTGCCAATTGACGGGTAGCAACATTCGATGCTTATAAGTTTCCACGCCACGTATAGATCGCCCACCTAAAAGATGTCTATGTAACGCGATGAAACTATGTTGAAACGGCCCCGCTGGATTGTTCTTTGTAACGCTAAAGTGAAAGACTGATAGGAGAAGAAGCATGATCGAAAAACACAAGAAAAACCCGATTATCAAGCCGTCGGATGTCAAGCCGTCGATGGAGGAATACCGGGTTTTGGGAGCGTTCAACCCGGGCGCCACGGTTTACCAGAACGAAATTATCCTTTTGCTCCGCGTAGCGGAAGGCTGCAAGCCCAAGGAAGGGTATGCCCGGGCTCCGGTGTACCGGTTCGATGGTGGCGAAGCTTGGCCGGACATGGTGGAGTTTTCCGTGTCTGACCCGGACGTGGTCTTAAAGGACACGCGGGGTATCGTTTACAAAGACCAAGATTACCTGACCAGCATGAGCCACATTCGCCTAGCCCGCAGCCGGGACGGTATCCACTTTACCGTAGAGGACAAGCCCTTCATCGCGCCTCACGACGACACAGACTGCTACAGTGCGGAAGACGCGAGGGCCACGTTCATCGACGGAAAGTATTACATCAATTTCACCGTGGTGTCCCAGGATTCCTGGGCCACGGCTTTGGCCGTGACCGAGGATTTCAAAACGGTGGAGCGCAAGGGCATCATCTTCCACCCGGAAAACAAGGACGTGGCCATTTTTCCGGAGAAGGTCAACGGCAAGTATATCGCACTGCACCGGCCCAATAACTCGGGGTTCGGCAAGGCCTCCATCTGGTACGCGGAGTCTCCTGACCTGATCCACTGGGGCAACCACAAGTGCATTGCCCGGCCCAGGGACAACCAGTGGGAATCCATGAAGATCGGAGGCGGGGCTCCGCCCATAAAGACGAAGAAGGGCTGGCTCATCATCTATCACGGCAAGGGCGACAAGAGCCTGTACTCGCTGTTCTGCATGCTCCTGGACCTGGACGATCCCAGCAAGGTCGTGAAGCGGGCGGAAGAGCCTCTCCTGACCCCCACGGAACCCTACGAGAAAGAGGGCTTTTTCGGAAACGTGGTCTTCTCAAACGGCGTGGTGGAAAAGGACGGCGAGGTCTTTGTGTACTATGGGGCCGCCGACGAATCCACGTGCGTGGCCGTCACGAACGTGGGCAGCCTCCTGAACAGCTTTTAGGCTCGGCTGGCCGTTGGCTGGCAACCTGGAGGAACCGTTGAAACTGTGCATGGATTTCCGGAAGTATGACGGGGTCGTGGGAGGCGTCGAGCAGCTCATCGTCCAGATTGTGCGGTACGCTGCATCGAAGGGCCATTCGGTAATCCTCCTCCCCAAGCAGGACCGGCTCCAGGAAGTGGAAGCGATGTTCAAGGAGGAAAAGTGTATCAAGTGCCTCCCCCTTCCGGCAACCACCCATGCGATTTCATTGAAAAACATACGCCTGGATTCCACCACTATTCAGGACATCGCCGAGCGGGAAAAGGTGGACCTCATCCATTTCCCGTACAACTGGAGCTTCCCGTGGAAGAAAAAGGTCCCCTGCGTGCTCACCGTGCATGACGTGATCCCCCTCACCTTCCGGGAGGCCATGCCGCTGTTCCGCAACCTGTTCGTCTACAAGCCGGCCATCCGGCGGGCCTGCAAGCTGAATGACGTCGTGACGACCGTGTCCGAGTTTTCCAAGAAAGACATCGCGAAGAAGGTAGGCATCCCGCTGGAAAAAATTCGCGTGATCAACAACGGCGTGCGCGACCCCAGCCGCAACGTGGCCCCGGAGGTCGTGGAGGGGCTGTTCAGGAGGCTGAACCTGGGCGAGGATTTCATTCTGAACGTGGGCGGCATCCACGAGCGGAAGAATGTCGTACGCCTCATCCACGCCTTCGCCAGGCTGGCCGATACCGGCTACGGTGGCAAGCTCGTGATCACCGGCAAGGTATCCGGCCTCCCGTACCAGGAAAAGATGAAAAGGCGATGCGACCGGGCTGTGGAGGAGACCCGCATGGGCGGCCGCGTGGTGTTCACCGGGTTCATCACGGAGGACGAGCTGGATGCGCTTATGGCCCGGGGTCGGATGTTGATTTACCCATCCCTGTATGAGGGCTTTGGGCTGCCCATCTTGGAGGCCATGAAGGTCAGACTCCCGGTGATCACGTCAAACATCACGGCCATGCCGGACGTGGCCGGTGACGCGGCCCTGCTGATCGATCCTTACGACATCAAGGCCATGGCACATGCCATGAAGCGGCTGCTCATCGACAAGACGCTCCAGTCCGAGCTGGTCCAGAAGGGCAAGGAGCGGGTTAAGGACTTCTCCTGGACCCGCTCGGCCAGCCAGTATATGGAACTGTTCGAGAGCCTGGTATAAACCGGCATCAAGTGCGGCCAAGCTCATTCGATCGGTCTTTTTCGGGTTGGCCCAATTGAAGTTGCTGTTAAAACGCTCAATGGTAGATCCTGGATCTTCCAGTTTACTTTCTACTGAGAGCATGAAAAGGATCTGTATGAAAAGGGAGAAGCATATGCAGAGGAGATTCAAAAGAAGTTTTTTGAATATTATGGATTGCCCACTATATTGTCCTTTGTATGGTATGTGTTAGAATAATGACCGAATATCCAGAGAGGTTCATTTATTGAATCCCTTTTACAAGAACTTGGCCCTGTGGCTGGTCGTGGGTCTTGTCATGATATTGCTCTTTAGCTTGTTTAAGCAGTCAAGGGTCGATGACAGAGAAATTAACTATACGCAATTCATGGGCCAGGTGGAAAAGGGGGTTGTGGCAGGTGTCGTCATTCAGGGCCAGGAAATCTCCGGCACCGATGTGAATGGTCTCCGCTTCAAGACCTTTGCTCCTCAGGACGCAGACCTGATCAAGATCCTGACAAGTCACGGTGTCACCATCAGAGCCAAGCCCCCTGATGAATCCCCGTGGTATATGATCATACTGGTCTCCTGGTTCCCAATGATTCTCCTGATTGCCGTGTGGATCTTTTTTACGCGCCAGATGGCGGCAGGAGGGGGCAGTGCCCTGTCTTTCGGGCGGAGTAAGGCCAGGCTTTTTTCGGACCAGTCTGAAAAGGCAACCTTTGAAGATGTAGCGGGGATAGATGAGGCCAAGGAAGAGCTGGGTGAGATCATTGATTTTTTGAAAGACCCGAAGAAATTTACCCGCTTAGGTGGCAGAATCCCAAAGGGTGTGCTTCTCACGGGAGCCCCGGGCACCGGGAAAACCCTTTTGGCAAGGGCAATTGCCGGGGAAGCAAGCGTTCCTTTCTTCAGCATCAGCGGTTCGGACTTTGTGGAGATGTTTGTAGGGGTTGGGGCCTCCCGTGTCAGGGACCTTTTTGTGCAGGGGAAAAAACATGCACCATGCATTATTTTTATCGATGAAATCGATGCTGTGGGCCGGCACAGGGGTGCCGGTCTTGGAGGGGGGCACGACGAAAGAGAACAGACCTTGAACCAACTCCTGGTAGAGATGGATGGATTTGAATCGAATGAAGGCGTGATTTTGATATCGGCTACAAACCGGCCCGATATCCTGGACCCCGCTCTTATGCGCCCCGGGCGTTTTGATCGCCAGGTGGTTGTGCCAGTGCCTGATCTGAAGGGGCGTGAAGGGATTCTCAAGGTCCACACCCGCAAGACACCCTTGGCAGACGACGTCGATTTAGCCGTGCTTGCACGGGGCACACCCGGATTATCCGGTGCTGACCTTGAAAACATGGTCAACGAAGCCGCACTTCTGGCTGCCCCGGTCTGACAAAGACCTTTTGGAGATGGCTGACTTTGAGGAGGCCAAAGACAAGGTACTCATGGGAACAGCCCGCAGGAGCATGGTCATCAGCGAGGAGGAGAAGAGGAATACCGCATATCATGAGGCAGGCCATACCCTGGTTGCCAGGATGATCCCGGGCACCGACCCGATCCACAAGGTTACCATCATACCCCGGGGTCGCTCCCTGGGACTCACCCAACAGCTCCCCATTGACGAAAAGCATACATATCCGAAAAAATACCTCCTGAACAATCTGGCTGTACTTATGGGTGGTCGGGCAGCCGAAGAGCTGGTCCTCAACCAGACCACGACCGGTGCGGGCAACGACATTGAGCGGGTCACGGAGACTGCCCGCAAGATGGTCTGTGAATGGGGCATGAGCGAGAAACTCGGTCCTCTGACCTTTGGCCAGAGGGAAGAGCTGATTTTCTTGGGGAGAGAGCTTGCTCAACGTCGGGATTACAGTGAAGAGACTGCGGTGCTTATCGACAAGGAGGTTACACGCCTCGTTTCAGAGGCGTACGAAAGGGCGAAAAAGATCATTCAAGAGAACATGGATGCCCTCCACGCCCTTGCACAGGCCCTGCTTGAGAGGGAAACCTTGGCAGAAAGCGATATCGACGCCATCATAGCAGGAGATGTTCCTGCGCCCAAACTTTAGCCCATCACTGTGCACTGAATTGAACATATTATTGGCCGATATTGGTTTTGATTTGGGCAAACCATCTCGGATTTGGAAGTGGCTGGGGAGGTTTTGAAATGGCTCGTGTTACCATCGAAGATTGCTTAAGGCAGGTTCAGAACCGCTTCTCGCTCGTTCATGCTGTTGCCAGGCGGGTTCGACAAATACGGCAAAATGCCCGGTATTTGGTGGGTTCGCCACAGGGTGAAGACATCGTCACAGCGCTCCGTGAAATCGCAGCAGGCAAGATCAATATTGAAGATAAAGAATCTGAGGACCACGAGGAGAAATGAATGAAGATACTCTCATCTCCTATTCTGAAAGATGCAAGAAGTATGAAAAGAAGCTCAAACAGGTGGGGTTTAAGGTGGAAAACAAACAAATATGTGACCGACTGCCATTCAGATGGTTAATTGCAACCAAATAGAGGAATCTTTTTATGAAGGTCTTGAACCTTAACACAAAGTTGCCTCAAGACCTGATTATTAGAGTCAACGTCCATTGTGCTCAACATGGCATCAAGATACACGACGTTATAGCTTAGGTTATAGAGGCTGGGTGTGCCTCAAGGCCGTGGTAGCCTTCAGGTGGCAGGTCGTTCAGATCGGTCATCTTGGGGCCACACGTTTCTGCCGGGTTCGTCTTCACATACCGAGTCGTGCTCATCTTTTTGCTTAGACCTTTGCCAGAACCTTATGATTTGCTTGGCGAACCGCCAACGCATATTGGACTCCTCATCAGTGTATTGATCCTTCTTCATTTTAACCCCTTGAGTCATATACCATGCATAGCCTAAAGCCTCGCCAACTCAAAAACGCTGCTTCAGTCGGTGATCCAGAATCCTAAAATGGCGACAGTCTGGGTACGCTTATACGAAGTATCGGCATTGCGGTCAACAAACTAAAATGCCAAAAATCAAAAATGAGGATACTATTCACACAAAGGCAAGCGGATATGCCTAATGGACGAAGGGGGAGATCAAAGTCAGCCATGATGACCCCAAAGTCCAGCCTGCCGCTTACCCATTATTAGCACCATAGCCAGAGGAGTCAAGGAACGAATATTGTGTGTCGAGAAGCTGACACTCTATGAACATCATTAAGAAAAACAAGAGGTTCTCGCTTATCTTAAGCAGGCCTTTGAGACCGGACAAAATGATATGTGTTAAGGTGAAACCATTCGCTAGAACGCAAATGGTGCAGTCTCAGCCTGGGACTTTGTGCTCATTCCGTTCTGAACTGAAAACAATGATCAAGAGACCCGCCGAGGCACACAAGCGTGGTCATTTGACCGGAATCTCAAACAGCAAAACAAGCACTGAACGGGTAACAGTTCAGAGAACCCATCTGGAAAGCACCATACACATATGGATGGATAGGAGGAAAAGATGATAACGCGAGGAAGCTATTGCCCCAACTTCAATCACGGCCGCAGAAACGCTCCGGTGCCCTTTTGCCCGATGTGTGGCGAGGTGGTGAATGAAAACATCCCCATCAAGAAGTGTCCTGAAGAGGAACACGCAAAAAGCCGACGTGAAAGAAACAAGTATTGTCTGGATTGTGGCGAACAGCTTATCCAGGGAATATGACAGTAACGAGGCTCCTGGCCGGGAAGCATCCCCGCCAGCTATGTCTACATATCACCAGCAAAGAAAGGCAACTTTTGTAGCAGAACTGTTGTAGCGGCTTGACAAACAGGCTTGAAACAGATAAGAGATTGCTCCAAGTGGTATCTGGAGTGTTGGGATCTGCCTGCCAATTGACGGCCATGCCCCTAATGGATTGCTAATTACCTGTTATTGCTATCCAAATGTAAACCCTGGCTCTCCTCTCGAGCGCCCATCTCCGTCCTGCACATACAATTTGGCATGGCTGTCAGTTTTGGCCGCAGCTTCTGCTAACAGCGGGGGCCGTCCTCTGAACGGCGCTGGTTTGTGCCAACCGGCGTTTACAAGATGTTGATCTGTTGTGTTCGTAAAGTCCACACGAATCTCATGACGTGAACAAAGGAGGTAAACAACTGATGCACAACATTAGGATCGGTATTGTTGGAGTGGGGAATTGCGCCAGTTCATTGGTTCAGGGAATCAATTATTACAGGCATAAAGATAGCGAAGATGCCATAGGCCTGATGCATTGGGAGATCGGCGGATACAAACCCTGCGACATCGAGGTGGTATCAGCGTTTGACATCGACAAGCGAAAAGTTGGCAAGGACGTGGCAGAGGCCATCTTCGCTGAACCCAATTGCACCACGGTATTTTACGAGGATGTTTCGAAAACCGGCGCTACTGTAAGGATGGGGAAGATTATGGACGGTTTCTCCGAACATATGCGGGACTACGACGACAAATACACCTTTGTCCTGGCTGATGACCCGGAACCTGACATGGGAGAAGTTGTCCGGGTTCTCAAGGAATCCGGAACAGAGATTCTCTTGAACTACCTTCCGGTGGGATCTGAAGAGGCCACCCGGTTCTATGCGGAGTGCGCCCTGGAGGCAGGGGTTGCCTTTGTAAATAACATGCCTGTATTTATTGCCAGCGATCCTTTCTGGGCCAAGCGTTTCGAGGTGAAGAACATCCCCATCATTGGCGACGACATCAAGGCCCAGCTCGGAGCCACCATAACCCATCGGACCCTGACCGATCTATTCAAGAAAAGGGGTGTCAAGCTGGAGCGCACCTACCAGCTCAATACCGGCGGCAATACCGACTTTCTAAATATGCTCAATCGCATCCGCCTTCTGTCCAAAAAAGAGTCGAAAACAGAGGCTGTCCAGTCGGTTGCGGCCAAACGTCTGGATGACGAAAATATCCACATCGGGCCCAGCGACTATGTGGCCTGGCAAAAGGATAACAAGGTGTGCTTTATTCGCATGGAGGGCAAGCTGTTCGGGGACGTGCCCATGAACCTGGAGTTGCGCCTTTCAGTGGAGGATTCTCCTAATTCCGCCGGTATTGTCATTGACGCCATCCGCTGTGGCAAGCTGGCACTGGACCGGAGTGAGGGTGGCGTCCTGTACGAGCCGTCAGCCTATTTCATGAAACACCCGCCCCGGCAATACACCGATGATGAAGCCTATCGGATGACCGAGGCCTTTATTAACGAAACCCGGGGAAAGAAGCCGCATGAAATGCTTGATTATCGCCGCCGGCAAAGGGAGCAGGCTGTGGCGTAAGGTAAAGCAAGCCGATAGCATCTCTTTCTTTGAGACGGATTTACTATACTTAAGAAGGAAGACTTAAAAAAACCTAAGAACTTCCAAAATAGTCCTTGTATTCCCTGACATACATCCATCCCGACCAAACTGTGGCGGCTAATATGATCGACATGATGAGATTGGCAATTAGGGGCAGCCTAAGGCTTACTTCGGGACTGTAATCGCCGGAAGGGATCATAAAGAGCAGGATGCTGCCACCTACCATTTGCACCAAGGTCTTTATTTTCCCCCATCGGTTAGCCGGGATAACGGCACCTATCTGCTGAGAGGCTATGGCCCTGAGCCCGGTGATCGTAACCTCTCTACCGACGATAATGATCGCCATCCACGCAGCCACGATCTGATACTTTACCATAACGATAAAAGCGCTCATGGTGAGCAGTTTATCGGCCAGAGGGTCAAGAAAAGTCCCCAGCACACTGACCTCGCTGCGGCTTCGAGCAAAGTATCCGTCCAAAGGGTCTGTGGCACAGCCTATCACGAAGATTGAAGCAGCTACAAACCTGGCCCAGGTGGCATCCGGAATGGTGAATACAATGAAAACAGGGACAAGGATAATCCGTAACACGGTAATTTTGTTTGCAAGAGTCATAACAGAACCATCCCTACGATGCTTCGCCTTTCTGCGAAGCTAACTTTCTTTTTTCTGCCTCTATGAACATATTCGGCAGTGTCCGTTGATTGTTGTTAGTTGTCCGTTGCAAAAACCGTAATGCTTGTTATTACCGCCTGGCGGTTGGCCTCGGTATCCCGGGCACGGATCTTTCAGATAAAGTTAGAGCCTTTCGAAGTTATCATTTAGGCTCTGGTCAGTCAATAAAACTCCCACGCAAGGTAGGACCACCTAAAAATATTCTCTAACATAATGATATTGTTATGATTGTGGCGCTTCCTCGATCTGTTTGCGCTGACACATTGACATCCGAGCGTCTTTGTCCTAAGCTACCCTCACCCAAGCGAAACTTGATTGCATAAAAATTTCCCTTCTTGAGCGGCGTAGCCGCGTTATATAAAATCACGTGGCGATTTTATAACTTGAGAGGAGTTAGCGTGGCGAGGATCCTTCTGGTGGATGACGACCAGAACATCCGCCGGTACTACACGGAGGAATTATCTGATGACGGACATCAGGTCTCGGCTGTGGCCTCTGGCCATCAACTACTGAGGATAATTAATCTTTTTAAACCCCATGTCGTGATTCTGGACATCAAGCTTGTAGATTATGACGGCCTCGAAGTGCTGAAAGAGATCCGCAATGAATACTATAACCTGCCGGTTATTTTATGTACCGCTTACCAAACATACAAATATGACCAAAGGTCCATAGCCGCAGATTATTATGTCGTCAAGTCATTTGACCTCTCTGAACTGAAAACAATGATAAAGAGAGCGTCGAGGCACACAAGCCTGGTCATTTGACGGAAAATTGAGCCAGAATTTCCGTCAAATTCATGACGTTCGGTGAAGTATTCCGCCGGAATATTCATTCTAACCCACTACTCCCGCACTCTCTCTCCTTGTAACATTCTCAAGTTAGTTCGCTTCGCTCACAATTGGAATACTGGAATATTGGAATGGTGGACACGTAGTGAAGCTTGCGCTCATGTTGGGTGTAAGAGGATTCCCGCCTGCCATCGCCGCGCACGGCACGCAGCTTACATGCTAGCATCTCTGGCAATGGCGGGCAGGTTGGTCTTTTTTCTTTTACATCATGAGCGCAGGCTTCACTTCGTGTCCAATATTCCATCATTCCCCGCCTGCCAACGCCTGGCACAGGATACGGTTTCAATGCCAGCGTGCGTGGCAATGGCGGGCAGGCATTATTCCTTGATCGAATTTGCAATAGCGTCCATAAATATCTACCATTTCAATAGGTTGTAGAATTTCCGAGAGGTATAATTATCAGAAATGCCATCAGAGAAGAGTTTGGCACGGAAGTTGAGGAGAATTACATGCCAAAGTATTTTAAATCACAATGAACATCCCTGCAGCAAGTCGCCGACGCGCCATAGCTTTGGCGACGGTGCGCTGCAGGGAATTACCAAGTTAGTAGGAAGGAGAGGAAAAAAATGAAAGGCAGGAAGCTTTATGTGGGAAATCTCAGCCATTCTGTAACTAATGATGAGTTGAAAGAATTGTTTGCCAATTATGGTGACGTTGAGAAAGTCAATATAATCGAAGGGAAAGGTTTTGGATTTATTGAAATGTATAGCCGATCGGAAGCTGACAGAGCAAAACAAGCATTGAACGGTTCGGAGTTGAAAGGACGTGTTTTGAAAGTTAACGAAGCTCGCCCGCCCAGAGGTGGACGAAGAGGGGGTTATCGAAGATATTAGCTAGTTTCCATCCAGAAATGGCCCTTTTCCGCAATCTCGGCGTCAATCTGCGGGATTGCTTGTGCGACGTACCGTATACGCCTAATGAAATCAAAACCCTCCAGGCATTCAAGAAGAACCTCGAAGAGGGCATGGACTTCTGTCTGAGTATTGCCCAAAAACAGCCGTATCAGGGAGAGAACCTGGCCTCCATCCCTTCGTGCGTGGAGAGGCAAACAGGGCGCCTGAAATCCATCTATGCCAATTTTGAAAAGAATGTTGAGATTGCAGGGTCCGAATAGGGAATAGCCATCCTGCGCCTTTTACCTCAAAACCAGGAAAAGAGCCCCAGTAGTGCATGCCTCGCGACATAATCCGCAACCGAAACAGTTCTTCGAGGCGCCCAAGCGTTCTAAAGCCATCACCAATTGTAGATTCAAGGAAATCTTCAATATATTTCTTGCGCTTTAAATCGGCAACGAGATCTTGAGAGTAATTTGCCGCATTCTTATACCAGATCTTTCCGTCTCCATGTTTTGTACAAAATTCACACATGCTCTTTCCTATTCTTTATTTGCTCCTTCTGGTATATTGGTTTTTGTATAACGGGAATCGGCTGGAAAGTAGGTTCCATACAATGATGTTTTGAGTTTTACGGAATAGGACGGATAACGACAAAACCTTTCGGATAAATTACAATCACCGAAGGTCCGTGTCAACGAAAGGCTCTGTAGAGCCATAAAAACATACACCTTAAAACGCTCGCCCTAGGGATTAGTAGCTAGGTGTGCCCATCCTTTGGCCAAGGCCACGTCATTTAAAGAGGTAACCCATTGAAGTAACGAAGTTATTCGCGTAATCAATTTTTGGTAAATCCGTACTGTTTTCAAGGCGTCAGCCGCAAACTCGAAGCACGAAATCCGTACTGTTTTCAAGGCGTCAGCCGCAAACAAATACGAATGACCC